>JAVBYP010000242.1 GCA_030823965.1 Sideroxydans sp. | reverse complement strand
CGACCATAGCAAGTTGGCCCCACTCCTTCCCATCTCGAACAGGACAGTGAAACGACTTCGCGCCAATGATAGTGTGCAGCTCGCATGTGAAAGTAGGTCATCGTCAGACTCCTTACAAACAACAAAGCCCTCCTCGTGAGGGCTTTGTTGTTTGTGTCGGAACAAAATCCGACTCGTTTATAATCTCGGTACTGAAATCTCAGGTGGACGACATGAATAAATATCTTAAATATGGTCTGTATTCAGTTGGTGGCTTTGTCGCGATATTTGCAGCTGTACTGACCTATATAGCACTCACGTTCGATCCCAATACCTACAAGCCACAGATCATCCAGGCAGTAAAAGAGAGCAAGCAACGCACGCTCAAATTGGATGGTGATATCAAGCTGTTCTTTTTCCCCAGCATCGGAGCTCGACTTGGCCAGGTCGCGCTGTCTGAATTCAAGAGTGAGAATGAATTCGCATCCATCGGTGAGGCGCGCGTCTCTCTCGCATTTCTGCCGTTACTTGCCAATCAGGTCGTTGTGGACGAAGTATTGCTAAGTGGTGTGAAGGCGAACGTCATCAAATACAAGGATGGAACCTCTAATCTGGATGATCTTTTGACCAAGAGCTCTGAAGCAGAAAAGCCGAAAGAGCCTTCTGCACCAATCAAGTTCGACATCGCTTCTGTGCGCATCGATGACACTGAGTTCAGCTATCTTGATGAAATGAGTGGCGCGCAGTACAGCATCAAGAAGCTGAAGTTAAACACGGGGCGTATCGCCAACGGTGTGGCGAGCAAGATCGAATTCGCCGCGCAGATCATAGCGAACCAGCCCAAGGTGGATATTGCAACTCAGTTGAAAACGACACTCACATTCGATTTAGAAAAAAGCATCTATCAACTCCAAGACTTGGATGTCCAAGTAAATGGAGCCGTGCTTGATATCACTGACTTGGCAGTGAAGTTAGGATTGGATGCAAATGCGAATTTGAGTGAGGAGATCTATTCGGCGAAGAAATTGGCTTTCACAGCCAGCGGTATGAAAGGGAAGGAAAGATTTGAGGCCAAGCTAGATGTGCCAGCCTTGGGCATGGTGAAGAACGATATCTCCGTAGATGGTGTTGCGTTGAAAGCGCAACTGGACGCGGCCTTCGGAAAAGTGGTTGCTGCATTGACTTTGCCTTCCGTCAAAGGAGATATGGAGAAGTTCAAGTTGAGCGATCTCACCATCAATTTGGATGTCACACAACCTGAACAAGCATTTAAGGTGAAACTCTCCACACCTATCGCGGCAAATCTGAAGACGCAACAGTTCAATCTGTCCGACCTCGTTATCTCTGTGAATGCGACTGGCGATAAATTGCCAGGCAAAACGATAAGCAGTGAATTGAAGGGAAGTGTGCAGGCTGATTTAGGACGTCAGAGCATACAGGCGAATTTGGCAGGAGGCTTGTTGCAAAGCCAGATCAAAGCTAAGTTGGGCTTTACTAACTTCGCTAAACCAGCTATTCGCTATGACTTGGAGATAGATCAGTTCGATGCAGATCTCTACATCCCAAAGAGTGCAGAAGAGAAAGTAGAAAAGACTGCCGAACCTGAGCAGCCATTCGATCTGTCTGCATTGAAGCCACTCAACATCGAGGGCAGCTTACGTGTTGGCGCACTTAAAGCGGCCAATGTGAGAGTCAAACAATTGCGGGTGGATGTTAAGGCCAAGGACGGTATCGTCAAGGTCGCACCATTCTCAGCTAATCTGTACAACGGAAGTGTCATCAGTGACATCGCTGTCGATGCAAGCAAAGCACAGCCAGCATTTACAGTCAATGCAAAGCTGAACGGCATCGAGATCGGTCCGCTATTACAAGATGCGTTGCAGATGGATTTCGTCAATGGCAAAGGTTCTGTCGGCATCAATATCACCACGCAGGGTGACAGGGTGAGCTTGTTGAAAAAGGGGTTGAACGGTACGTTGAACGTCAATCTGGCTGATGGTGCTGTGAAGGGCATCAACCTTGCCAAGAGTGCGCGCGATTTGGGTAAGGGGGGAGACAAGACGCAGGTGGCGGACAAGACTGAGCAAACCGATTTCAGCGAACTGAAGGCGACGTTCAAGATCATCAACGGTGTCGCACATAATGAGGACCTCTCGATGAAGTCACCGTTCGTGCGCGTTGGCGGAAAAGGTGTCATCAACGTCGGTAACGACAGCCTCGACTACCTCGTCAAAGCGACGCTAGCGAGAACGGCAGAGGGACAGGGCGGCAAGGACAACGTTGGAGGATTGACCATCCCCGTTCGCTTGAGCGGACCATTCACTGACCTGAAATTCAAGCTCGATTTCGGCGCTGCAGTATCCGAGCAAGCCAAGCAACAGGTTGATGCCGCCAAACAGAAGGTAACTGCCGCTACGGATGCAGCCAAGGCAAAAGCACAGCAAGAAATTGATGCGCAGAAAGCGGCAGCTAAAGCGAAAGCGGAAGCTGAGTTGAAGAAGGGATTGGGTGGTTTGTTCAAGTGAGTACGATGGGAAGTGACGGTATCGCGACGAATTCGTTCGCTTCCCGCCTCATCGCTTGGCAACGCGCACATGGCCGTCACGACCTGCCGTGGCAAGGACAAGACGCTTACCGCGTATGGCTGTCAGAGATCATGTTGCAGCAGACGCAAGTCGCCACCGTCATTCCCTATTTTCAGCGCTTCATCACCGCATTTCCCAGTATCGCCGCACTTGCATCAGCAACCGAAGATCAAGTACTCGCACACTGGAGCGGTCTCGGCTACTACGCACGCGGACGTAATTTGCACAAAGCCGCACGCATCATCGTCGCGAAGTTCGACGGCGAATTCCCTCAAAAAACTGAAGACATCATTGAGCTGCCCGGTATTGGTCGTTCAACAGCGGCGGCTGTTTGCGCGCTCGCCTTTCATCAACGACATGCGATATTGGATGGCAACGTGAAGCGTTTGTTGGCGCGCTATTGCGGCGTCGAAGGTTGGTCGGGAGAGAAAAAAGTAGATGAGCTGTTGTGGCAACAGGCGCAAGCGTTGCTGCCAATAGAGGATGTCGCAACCTACACGCAAGCGCTGATGGATATGGGCGCCACCATCTGTACTCGTAGTAAACCCAAATGTGTGTTGTGCCCCGTGCAAACAAATTGTGTCGCGTTGCAGACTGAGCGCATCAGCCAACTGCCAACGCCGCGCCCCAAAAAAACCGTACCGGAAAGACGCGCGGTGTTTCTGTTGCTCATGCACGGCAACGACATCCTGCTGGAGAAACGTCCTAGTAGCGGTATCTGGGGGGGCTTGTGGTGTCCGCCACAGTTCGAGGATGAGGTCGCAGCAAAAGGTTGGTTCATAAGTAATGGGATGGATGCGCGTGAAGGTGTACGACTGGAGACTTTCACTCACACCTTCACGCATTTCAAACTTAACATCACGCCGTTGAAGATACAGCTTGCACAGAAGTCTTTGCAAGTGACGCAAGCAGGTAGCGTTTGGCTGGATGTGGAAGAGGCGTTGGGTGCGGCGATACCGACACCCGTGAGGGCGATGTTAGAAAAGGTTCGTCACCAAAGTTGAAGTCATACTGTGCCGTGTGCACAACACGTTTGAATCACTCCCCCCACTTCTTCATCAGCACTTGCTCCACTCCCAGATGGTCAAGAATGCGCGCCACCACAAAATCTACGATGTCTTGCACGCTTTGCGGATGGTGGTAGAAGCCAGGATTTGGCGGCATGATGACGGCACCCGCATGTGAGAGTTTGAGCATATTCTCTAGGTGGATCGCAGAGAAGGGCATCTCGCGTGGCGCGAGTATCAATGTGCGTTTTTCCTTGAGCATCACATCAGCGGCGCGGCAGATAAGATCGTCACTGATGCCGCCTGCGATCTTGCCTAGCGTGCCCATGGTGCAAGGACACACCACCATCGCGTCACCCGGGTTGGAGCCGGAGGCCATCGGCGCATACCAATCTTGGATGCCGAACACTTTCAACTCTCCACTGAATTTTCCGAAACGCTCAACGAACATCTGTTCTGCTTCTTGTGGACGGGTAGGCAGTGTGAATTCCAGCTCTTGCTTGGCGACGATCTGCGCAGCTTGGGTGTACACCAGATGTACGCGCTGACCACTTTGCAGGAGCGTCTCTAAAAGTCGCATGCCGTAAGGCAGGCCGGATGCGCCAGTGAGTGCTAACGTGATTGTTTTCATGCTTGTCGTTCCGTGTCGGATTTTTCGTCATTATCCATGAATCGCGCCGCGATCAACCCATTCACTGTGCCGAACACCAACGCTGCCGTTGCGAAGATGGGGA
>JAVBYP010000103.1 GCA_030823965.1 Sideroxydans sp. | reverse complement strand
GCTGTGATGAGTGATTGAGGCATAACCCGTAAGGGGGGGGGTGCCCCTTAACCCATGAGGGGTATCGCAGAGTCAAGGGTGATGCACTAGTGTGCCCAACTTGAAAACTATAAGTTTCAGAACAGCATTCTAGGGAGACAAGTATGGCATTGGTGAGACCGCACGGCGGTAAGGATCTGAGACCTTTGTTACTCGAAGGTGAAGATTTGATCGCCGAAACACTGCGCGCGCGCAACTATCCAAAAGTGACAGTGAGTTCGCGTGAAAAAGGCGACATCATCATGCTGGGCATCGGCGGGTTTACCCCGCTCGAAGGCTTCATGACACATGCGGATTGGCAGGGCGTGTGTGACGGCATGACGATGACTAACGGCCTGTTCTGGCCCATCCCCATCACCCTCTCCACCAACACTTCAACGGCTGATGCCATTCCCACCGGTGCAGACATCGCGCTGATCGACCCAGACGACGGCAGCATCCTCGCCACCATGAAGGTCACCGAGAAATACGGCATCGACAAGGCGCACGAATGCGCCACCGTGTTTGGTACCACCGACCCGAAACATCCTGGCGTGAAGATGGTGATGGAGCAAGGCGACGTCAATCTCGCCGGCTCAGTAAAAGTGCTGTCTCAAGGCGGATTCCCGCAAAAATACGGAGCGCTATTCAAGACTCCGAAAGAGACACGCGAACTGTTCGACGAGCTGGGCTGGAGCAAAGTGGCCTGCTTCCAGACACGCAATCCCATGCACCGTTCACATGAATATCTGGCCAAAGTCGCCATCGAAGTCTGCGACGGCGTGCTCATCCACTCCCTGCTCGGCAACCTCAAGCCAGGTGACATCCCAGCCGAGGTGCGCACTCACGCCATCATTGCCTTGACCAAGAACTATTTTGTCGGCAAGACCGTGGTACAGGCCGGCTATCCACTGGATATGCGCTACGCAGGACCGCGCGAGGCGCTTCTGCATGCGGTGTTCCGTCAGAACTATGGCTGCTCTCATCAGATCGTCGGCCGCGACCATGCTGGAGTCGGCAGCTACTATGGCCCGTTCGACGCACATCACATCTTCGACAAGATACCCAAAGGCGCGCTTGAGACAGAGGCGATGAAGATCGACATCTCTTTCTGGTGCTACAAGTGCGGCGGCATGGCGTCGGCACGCACCTGCCCGCATACCGACGCGGATCGTTTACAGGTCTCAGGTACACAATTGCGCAAGATGCTGTCAGAGGGAGAGGAAGTTCCCGCCGAATTCAGCCGCCCCGAGGTGCTGGAGATATTGCGCAAGTACTACGCCGAAATAGCCGACAATGAAAAAGCGAAGTGAGACTCAACGGGAATTCGACATCCATCGATTGACTGAAATATCTTGTGATTAATGTTTTATTTTTGAGGAGGAACTAATGTTTACGAGCAATCCATTTGCCACACTATCAGGAGTCATTTCACCCGAAATGATGCAGGGGTATATCGTTCTTATGGTGCTACTGGTCATGGGCGGAACCATCCTCGACATGATCCACAAGAAGAGCGCAAAGTACTTCTTTGAGAATGCGAAAAAAGCGCAGAAGAGTGCAAAACGAGAAGTGAGCGGCGGTGAAAAAGTCGCTATGGCCACTTCCGTGCTGGTCAAAGAAGTATTGACCTCAGGTGAATTCAGCAATCCGCGTCGCCGACTCTCCCATCTGCTGACCATGTGGGGAACCATCCTCTTCATCGTGACGACCGCGAGCATGATCTTCTCGCCCGAGTCCACCTCCACCTTGTTGCCGCAGCTGTGGCACATCGGTGCGCTGATGCTGGCTGTGGGCGGATACTGGTTCTGGTTCGCTATTCGCGTCGATGTATCTGCGGAAGGTCTGCCGTGGTTCCGCTTCGAGCGCGCAGACTTGTTCATCCTCTCGCTACTAGCTACCGCGACCTTCGCATTGGCTTGGTCGTTCACTGGCGGCGGCTTGAGCGTTCTCTTCGCCTTGTTCATCCTATCCAGCACCGTGCTCTTTGGCGGAGTGTATTGGTCCAAGTTCGCCCACATGTTCTTCAAGCCCGCTGCGGCCTTCCAGAAGCGCGTCATCATGGCTGACGGTGGACGCGAGAACCTGCCTCCGGACTACGACCTGACCGATCCTGAAGTACAGCGCAAATTCCCGGATGTGCCGATGTACATGGGCAAGAATCCGCCCAACATGGGCTTGTGTATCAAGGCTGAAAGAGCGAAACACTACTGATTGTCTTGCCCCATTTTCTTTAAAGAATAGAGGAATAAATTATGCCAACCTTTGTATATATGACACGTTGTGACGGCTGCGGAGAATGTGTTGACATCTGCCCATCCGACATCATGCACATCGACAAGAAATTGCGTCGCGCTTACAACATCGAACCCAACATGTGCTGGGAATGTTATTCCTGCGTGAAGGCCTGCCCACACCAAGCGATCGATGTGCGCGGTTACGCCGACTTCGCTCCGCTGGGACACAGTGTTCGCGTGATCCGCGATGAAGAGAAAGGCACGATCGCCTGGCGCATCAAGTTCCGCAACGGCAAGAAAGACATGGAACTGTTGGCGCCTATCACGACCAAGCCTTGGGGTTCCGCCACACCAAAACTCGCAGACGTGCCCGCTCCGAGCAAAGAGATGCGCGACAGTCAGTTGTTGTTCAACGAGCCAAAATACATCCGCATGGATGACGGCGGATTGCACACACTGCAATCCAATGGTCTAGAAATCAAAAAAGGGGTGCAATACTAAAATGAGCTACTCGACAATCATTGAAGACAATATCGACATCCTAGTTGTGGGTGCAGGTCTGGGCGGTACGGGCGCGGCATTCGAGGCAAGATATTGGGGGCAGAACAAGAAGATCGTGATCGCCGAAAAAGCGAACATCATGCGTTCCGGCGCG
Source organism: Sideroxydans sp. (assembly GCA_030823965.1). Lineage (GTDB taxonomy): Bacteria > Pseudomonadota > Gammaproteobacteria > Burkholderiales > Gallionellaceae > Sideroxyarcus. The sequence goes on along the minus strand of JAVBYP010000103.1, from coordinate 1,396 downwards.
GTGGCTCAAGGTCTGTATGCGATCAACTGCTACATGGGTACACGCTTTGGCGAAAACAATCCTGAAGACCATGTGCGCTATGCACGTATCGACCTGATGGGTATGGTGCGTGAAGACTTGCTGTTCGACATGGCTCGTCACGTTGACTCCACCGTGCATAACTTCGAAGAATGGGGTCTGCCCATCATGCGTAATGAGAAGAAGGGTTCGTATCTGCGCGAAGGCCGTTGGCAGATCATGATCCACGGTGAATCCTACAAGCCTATCGTAGCTGATGCCGCCAAGAAGTCAGCGGACAAAGTATTCAACCGCATCTGCGTGACTCACCTCTTGATGGATGAATCCAAAGAGAACCGCGTTGCAGGTGCAGTAGGCTTCAACGTGCGCACAGGTAACTACCACGTATTCAAGTCCAAGACCGTGATCTGTGGTGCAGGTGGCGCTTCCAACATATTCAAACCACGCTCTATCGGTGAAGGTGCGGGGCGTGTCTGGTACGCACCGTGGTCATCCGGTTCCGCTTATGGTCTGATGATCGAAGCCGGTGCCAAGATGACACAGATGGAGAACCGTATCGTTCTGGCTCGCTTCAAGGATGGTTACGGCCCTGTTGGCGCCTACTTCCTGCATCTCAAGACCTATACCCAGAATGGCTATGGTGAAGAGTACGAATCCAAGTGGTTCCCAGCCCTTCAACAGATGGTCGGTAAGGAATATCTGGATCCTGAAGTCTCGCACCGCACGCACCGCCCTATCCCGACCTGCCTGCGCAACCACGCGATCATCAACGAGGTGAATGCCGGTCGCGGCCCTATCCACATGGTCACCATGGAAGCCTTCCAAGACCCACATCTGGAAGAGATCGGTTGGCACAACTTCCTAGGCATGACCGTTGGTCAGGCGGTACTTTGGGCTGCTACAGACGTGGACCCCAAGTATGAGAACCCTGAGCTGACCACCTCTGAGCCATACGTCATGGGTTCACATGCGACTGGTTGCGGCGCTTGGTGTTCCGGTCCGGAAGACATCTCGCCGGAAGAATACTTCTGGGGCTACAACCGCATGACGACCATCGAAGGTCTGTTCGGTGCAGGTGATGCGGTAGGCGGTACACCTCACGCCTTCTCCTCAGGTTCTTTCACTGAAGGTCGTCTGGCTGCCAAGGCTGCCTGCAAATATATCGATGATGGCAAAGCAAACGGGATCCGTGTCTCTGACGCTCAGATCGACCGTCGCCGCGAGCAGATCTACAAGCCGCTGGAAACGTATCGCGTGTTCAGCAACGAAGTGGTTGCAGGCACGGTCAATCCTAACTTCATCAATCCAAGACAGGGTCTTGATCGCTTGCAGAAGCTGATGGACGAGTACTGCGGTGGTTTCGGTGTGAACTACATGA
>JAVBYP010000215.1 GCA_030823965.1 Sideroxydans sp. | reverse complement strand
ACACAGTCAATGTACAGAAGGCTATCCCTGCCCCGCTCAACTACGCACCGGGTGGACATAACCCCTACCCAAAATCCATCTGCACTTCGATCAACCATCAGGTCTGTCACGGCATCCCCAGTGATAAGAAATTAAAGAACGGCGATATCATCAACCTTGATGTCACTCCGATCAAAGATGGATACCACGGTGACTCTAGCCGTATGTATTACGTTGGAGAGCCCTCCATCCAAGCTAGACGTCTGTGCGAAGCCGCCTACGAGGCCATGTGGCGCGGCATTCGTGTGGTGCGCCCAGGCGCCTATCTGGGCGACGTAGGCCATGCCATCCAAAGTTTTGCCGAAGGATTGGGTTACAGCGTGGTTCGTGAATTCTGCGGACACGGCATCGGAGCACGCTTCCACGAAGAGCCGCAAGTCCTTCATTACGGAAAAGCCGGTACAGGTGTAAAGCTGGAAGTAGGCATGATCTTCACTATCGAACCGATGATCAATGCAGGCAAGAAAGAGATCAAACAATTGGGAGATGGCTGGACCATCGTCACCAAAGACCATAGTTTGTCTGCCCAATGGGAGCATACTATTTTGGTTGCCGAGACTGGATTCGAGGTACTGACCCTCTCTGCTGGCTGCCCTCCCACACCGAACTGATGACCATCGCGCTGATACGTGAGAGCCTGCGTACGGCACGCCAAGTGCTGCGGCAAGACTATACGGACCAACCCAATCCCACTCGATATCTGCGTACGCACAGCAAGACAGTCGATGCGCATGTGATGGAGGTATGGCGCAGCTTGACGTTGCCGCCAGAACTAGCATTGGTCGCCGTGGGGGGATATGGCCGAGCCGAACTCTACCCAAAGTCGGACATCGACCTACTGGTATTGCTTCCACAAGATGCGAGCGCCGAACTAGAGCAACGATTGCAAACACTCATAGGTAATCTATGGGACATCGGCTTAGAAGTCGGCCATAGCGTTCGAACGATCGCACAGTGCATCCAAGAATCCTCAGATGTGACCGTACAAACGAATCTGCTTGAGGGGCGCCTCCTCATCGGCTCGGCATCTCTATTCAAAGACCTTCAATCAGCGCTACTTGAAAATCTGGATCCGCGTGCGTTCTATGTCGCCAAACAACAAGAACAGATTCAACGCCACACTCGCTACATCGATACCGACTTCAACCTTGAGCCTAATCTAAAGGAAAGTCCGGGAGGGTTGCGCGACTTACAAACCGTGATATGGATCTCGCGGGCATCCGGTTTTGGACATACTTGGCAGGCATTGGTCAAGGCTGAGCTCATCACCCCAAGCGAGGCTAAACAAGCAGCTCATCACGAGCGGTTCTTACAAGACTTGCGCATACGTCTTCACTACTTATCTGGACGGCATGATGATCGGGTCGTATTCGAATATCAGACCCCATTGGCTGAGCAACTCGGCATCACGGCCAGTCCACAGCTACGTGCCAGCGAACGCTTGATGCGTCGCTACTATCAAACCAAGCGCGCTGTACAACAACTGAATGCCGTGCTGTTGCAGACCATGCGTGCGCGCCTATTCCCCAGTGCTGAGACTTATCCGCTGAACGAACGATTCATCGCCCGAGACGACAAGCTAGAAGCTAGGGATGAGATGCTGTTTGAGACGACCCCCTCGGCAATCTTAGAGAGCTTCATACTCCTACAACAGCATCCACGCCTGACCGGATTCTCAGCGCAGACTTTGCGGGCCTTATGGCGCGCACGATATAAGATAGGTGCTGACTTCCGCACTGATCCGGTCAATCGCCAGCTATTCATGGATATCTTCCGCCAACCCCAAGGGCTGACCCACGCACTACGTCGCATGAACCAACAAGACATCCTAGGACGATACATACCCGCTTTTGGGCGTGTCGTAGGACAGATGCAACATGATCTATTCCACGTCTATACTGTGGATGAACATATTTTGATGGTGATACGAAATCTGCGTCGATTCACACTCCCGATCCACGCTCACGAATTCCCACTGTGCAGCAAACTGATTGTCGATTTTGCCCGCCCCGAGGTGCTTTATTTGGCAGGTCTATTCCATGACATCGCCAAAGGACGTGGTGGCGACCATTCCAAACTCGGACGAGCCGATGCCTCACGTTTTTGTAAACAACATGGCTTGATGCGTGAGGACAATGAGCTCATCGTGTGGCTCGTTGAGAACCATCTCACCATGTCCGCCACTGCTCAAAAACAGGATCTATCGGATCAGGATGTGATCGCCACCTTTGCGTCCAAGATCAAGAACGAACGTTATCTCACTGCGCTTTTCCTGTTAACTGTGGCAGATATCAGAGGCACTAGCCACAAAGTTTGGAATGCATGGAAAGGCAAACTTTTAGAGGATCTGTTCCAATCTACTAAACGATTCCTAAGTAGCGGCAAGATCGCCGATCAAGCTGGCGAAGCGCGTCGCTTGGCTGGCGAATCCTTGAATCTCTATGCGATCCACCCTGACGTCTACAAATTACTGTGGACTCAGTTCGACAACGAATATTTCACGCGGCATGAACCTCACGAGATCGCATGGCATACCAGACTGTTGGCGCATCGCGTCAATACCGATGCGCCTATCGTAAAGGCTAGGTTGAGCCGGATCGGCGAAGGCATGCAGGTGCTTGTCTATTCACCAGATAAACCTTTCCTGTTCGCCAAGATATGCAATTTCTTCGCGCGCATGTCTTACAACATCATGGAAGCCAAGATATTGACCACTCAGCACGGCTACGCGCTGGATAGCTTCTTAGTCATGGATGCCAATGATGCCAAGACCGAATATCGCGATGTGATGAACTACATCGAATACGAACTCACTCAACATCTATCCAACGACGAGATTTCCAAAGCAGCTCAGGGCGGAAGGGTCAGCCGACAGCTCAAGCATTTCCCCATCGCTCCCAAAGTCGATATCGAACGTGATGAGAAGGGACACTTCATCCTCTCCATCATTGCCGGTGACCGACCTGGACTGTTGGCACGTATCGCCCACGTACTCGCTCAAAACGATATCGAATTACATAGCGCGAAGATCAACACCTTGGGTGCGCGCGCAGAAGACACATTCCGCATAGGCGGAAAGTCACTGGAGCATGGGAACGTTGCAGAAAAACTATGCGAGGAGCTACGGCAACTCCTTGCTTGAACGATTTTTAACAGCGGAAAAAATAAACTGGAGGCGCGACCCAGAGTCGAACTGGGCTAAACGGATTTGCAATCCGCTGCATAACCGCTTTGCTATCGCGCCATAAACAGCGAGTGCTGCTCTGAAATGATAAGGGAAAGCTTAAAAAGCTTTCCCTTGTGATTTGGAGCGGGAAAAGAGACTCGAACTCTCGACCTATACCTTGGCAAGGTATCGCTCTACCAACTGAGCTATTCCCGCAAAAACGAAGTCCGCATTATATGGATAAAGTTTTTTGTGTCAAGAAAGTTAGGAAAATATTTCTCATTTATTCCGCTCTCCATACTCATATGTATAATGCGCCGCCTTCCACGAAGCTTAGTGAACATCGCTATCTTCTACATCCTGCCCGGGTGGTGAAATTGGTAGACACAACGGACTTAAAATCCGTCGCTCTGGTAAAACAGGCGTACCGGTTCGATTCCGGTTCCGGGCACCACCCCCCTACAACCCACCCAAATCAATCTTTTTTACAGGTATAGATATTTTTTTCTGTTGCAAAACTTCAGAATATCTAGAACAATCCGCGTCGGAGTTGATTCAACCCCAAACTAACAAAAGGAGAAACGCATGAACCGTAAAGAACTGATCGACGCACTATCTGGCAAAACTGGTAGCAGCAAGGCTGACGCAGACCGCAACATCGCAGCTCTGATCGAAATCATCACCGCTACTCTGAAGAAGGGTGACAACGTAGCACTGGTTGGCTTCGGTACATTCGAAGTTCGCAAACGCGCTGCTCGTGTAGGTCGCAATCCAGCAACTGGCGCTGAGCTGAAGATCAAAGCTTCTAAGGCTCCTGCATTCAAGGCTGGCGCAACTCTGAAGGCTGCTGTAAACGGCGTTAAGAAATAATATTCTCCCAATGAAGTAAAGCTGATCTAACAGATCAGCCTTGCTCTAACTGGCTAGAATAAAAAAGGGTTGGATCAAAAGATCCAACCCTTTTTGTTTATCTAGGAAAAAATCAAACTGTGGCGATTTTTCGGTTGTGTCGTGATGACAACTCAGCCAATCTATCCGCATGCCAAGGCTGCAACTGCCCCCAAGAGAATCGCCAAGCCCAGTTACCTTCTGAAGTACCGGG
>JAVBYP010000151.1 GCA_030823965.1 Sideroxydans sp. | reverse complement strand
GGACGAAGATGAGCCAGTGCATCAGGGCGGCACGTTTGCTGTATTGCTTCATGAAATTCTCCTGTAAAAAAAGCCCGCGCATTTTAGCGGATTGCTCGTTGAATTAGCCCTGTTATGACTGTGACATTAGGGGTAAGCGCAGGGTCGCAATCAATCCACCACCGTCACGTGCGGCCAATATCAATTCTCCATGATGTGCACGAGCTGCGCGTTCGACGATGGCCAAGCCCAAGCCAGAACCGCTAGCGTCACTTCGCGCACTCTCAAGTCGTACGAAGGGGCGTTTCGCCGATTCGAGATGTTCGTGGGGGATGCCTGCGCCACGATCCGACACCGATAGCTCGATGTGATTTTCCGCTTGTCTAAGGTTCACGGCTATCTCACCGTTACCATATTTGACTGCGTTATCCAGCAAGTTGGACAGCGCGCGTTTAAGAAGCGTAGGCCGTACATTTTGAGGAGCTAAGTCGGCCAGGTCGATGCGGACATTGAGAGACTCGTAACGTTGGACGACTTCGCTCACCAATGTGGAGAGGTCTGTGGCAACGGTTTGTTCCTGCGCATCCAGTCTGGCGTAATCAAGGAACTGTTGGATGATGCTGTCCATCTGCATCACGTCCGCTTCGATGTCTGCACGGAGTGATTCATCGCGGCTCAATTCAGCGGCGATGCGCATGCGAGCCAGCGGCGTACGCAAATCGTGCGAGATACCAGCCAATACCAAGGCACGTTCTTTGTCGTTGGTCTCTAGGTCAAAGGACATCTGGTTGAAAGCGCGCGATACCGTAACGATCTCTTGCGTCCCCACCTCGGGAAGTGGCGTGAGGGATTGACCTTGTCCTATCTGCTGTGCGGCTTTTGATAAACGCTGCAATGGCTGTGCGACTTGGCGTGCGATCAGATACGCACCGAGGAGGGCGAACACGAACGCGACACCGCCACCTAAGAGCAGGATGCGTGACATGGGTTGTTCGATACGCGTCCTAGGGATCGCAACCCAGAATTCATCTTGACCGATGTGGAAGCTCACCCACAAGTCATTGATGCCGTTGCGTGTCGAAGCGAATTGAGTCTCTTTGCCTAGCTTGGTGCGCACAGCTTCGGTCATCAGATGCAGTTCGGTGCTGGCTTCATCGAGTGGTGTGCTGGTGTCAGTAGGTTCGCTGATCTCGACGCGCATTCCTTCGGCTTCTCGCAACTCAGCCAGCAGCGCACCACGCCATTGGGGGGCGGCAGACAAGATGGCGGCGCGCGTGAGGTTGATGGTCGAGACGACGAGTTGTGCTTTCTGTTGCGCGCGTGGTGCTTCAGATGCCTGCCGGAAGACCCATGCCAGCGTGACTATAGATAGCAAAATCAGCGCGGTGATGAGTAAAAATGCGCGGGTGAGCAGAGTCTTTGGGAAGAGTGTCATTGCTTGTTACCGTCCGGGACAAAGACATAGCCATGTCCACGCACGGTCTGAATGAAGCGGGGGGCATCCGTGTCTGGCTCGATCAATTTGCGCAGGCGCGATATCTGCACGTCGATGGCGCGGTCGAACGGCTCGTGGTCGCGCCCGCGAGACAGCTCCATCAGCTTGTCACGCGAAAGTGGATGGCGTGGGTGTGTCACCAAAGCGTTGAGTAAGGCGAACTCACCCGTGGTGAGCTGTACGCTGCTATCGCCACGTTTCAACTCGCGTGTGGCAAGGTTCAATTCGCAATCGCTGAAGGAGATACTTTTCTCTTCAAGCGCAGGTGCGCCAGCAGGCGGCCCATTCTTGCGGCGCAATACGGCATGGATGCGTGCCACCAGTTCGCGCGGGTTGAAAGGTTTAGGCAAGTAGTCGTCCGCACCCATCTCCAACCCCACGATGCGATCTATCTCGTCCCCCTTTGCAGTGAGCAAGATCACTGGCACATTCTCGCCTGTGCCACGTAAGCGCCGCAGGATGGAAAGACCGTCTTCCTTGGGTAACATGAGGTCGAGTATCAGCAGGTGGAAACGTCCGATGCGTAGCGCGTTATCCATCGCCTCGCCATCTGCCACCGCTTTGGCTTCAAAGCCTTGTTCTGTCAGATAGCGCAACAACAAGTCGCGTAGGCGTACATCGTCATCGATGATGAGAATAGAGTGTTTGGTGTCCATGGTGTAATCATAAATCATTGCATCGCAATGACAGTGCGCTAAAGTCGGTCTGTTACAAACGGTTACAAAACACGGTTTGACTTACACACTCCGCTTACAATCCCAGTCCACTATCCTCACCACGCCAATGAGGCGGATTAGGGGCAAGCCCCACAGGAGAATGAAATGAATGCCATCGTTAAATCGCTCATCGCTGTAAGTATGGTCGCTTCGTTCAGCATGAATGCTTATGCGGACGAGCGTAAACAAGATAACCGTGAACAGAAGCGCGAGAAGTTCGAACAGATGCGCCCTGCTGAACGTCAAGACATGCGTCAGGAGATGCGCAGAGAACATCATGACGCCGCACCTCAACAACGTCGTGAGATGCGTGAAAAGATGCACGATCGTTTCGAGAAGATGTCACCTCATGAGCGTCGTGAGATGCGTGAAGACCTGCGTCATCGTAGCCATCGCCATCATCGTCATGAGCATGTGAGCGTGCGTAGTAACGGTCACGCAGTCGTGGTGCTAGGTGGTCACCGCCAACCTGTGATCGAGCGTGTCGAATTCAAGATCGGCTTCTAAGCCAATCCAGCGCACCTGATCCCGCAGCACGCCCACTGGCGAAACAAGCGGATAGCAAATAACCGCCTGTTGGCGCCTCCCAATCCAACATCTCGCCCGCGCAGAATATGCCGGGCGATCTTTTTAGCATCAGGTTCGCATCGAGCGAGTCGAAGATGACTCCGCCTGCACTGCTGATTGCTTCTCGCAGAGGACGTGTAGCGATGAGTTTAAGCGGCAAGGATTTGATGGTGGCGGCGAGAAGAGAGGCATCGTTCATTTGCCCTGCACTCAAGGCTTCACGCAACAGATTCGCCTTCGCACCTTTCAATCCCAAGCGACTTTGCAGATGACTGGACAAAGAGCGCGAGCCGCGCGGGTGAGAGACTTCGGTGAGTACGCGTTGTGCTGACCAATCAGGGAGTAGATCAAGGTGCAATGTGGCAGACCCTTTACTTTCGATCTCGTCGCGCAAAGGAGCGGAAAGGGCGTAGATGAGTCCGCCTTCGATGCCATGTTCGGTGATGATGCATTCACCTTGTTTACGGACCTCGCCAAAACTGGCTACGACAGATTTAAGCGGTTCGCCGACAAAGCGCTCGCGAAAGTGCTTGCTCCAAGCGACCTCGAATCCGCAGTTACTTGGACGTAGCGGAGCGACGTTTGCGCCGTGTCTAGCAAGCAACGGGACCCATGTGCCATCAGACCCAAGCTGGGGCCAACTGCCACCGCCCAAAGCCAACACGGTCGTTTGTGCTTTGATGCCTATATCTCCCATCGGGGTGGTGAATCGCAGTTCATCGTCCTCATTCCATCCCATCCAACGATGTCGCATGTGGAATCGCACACCCTGCTCGCGTAAGCGATGCAACCAAGCGCGAAGCAAGGGTGCAGCCTTCATGTCTGTCGGGAACACGCGTCCTGACGTGCCGACGAAGGTATCTACACCGAGTCCATGTATCCATTCACGCAGCGCATCAGGTGAGAGGGTTTGCAGTAGCGGTTCGATATGTTCACGGCGTGAGCCATAGCGCGTCAGGAAGTCAGCAAGGGGTTCGGAGTGGGTGATGTTCATGCCGCCTTTCCCCGCCATCAGGAATTTGCGCGCCACACTGGGCATCGCGTCATATACATCAACGTGAATGCCGGCTTGAGACAACACCTCTGCCGCCATCAATCCAGCAGGGCCGCCACCAATGATGGCGACAGTCTGAGTTTGCTGTGTAGGGTTCAAGTCGATACCCCGCGTCGTGCCGCCATGTTGTGTCCGATATCGCGCAGTTGTTCGGCATTCAACAAGGTCTGCGCCAACGGTAGCAGCGTCCCATTCTCTGTTTCGATGTGTGTCGCATAGACATCGATGAAGTGTTGGGCGATATGCATATCAAGCGATGCCTTGTGATCCTCGGCGATAGCTAGCAGCAATGGCCGCAAGTTGTTCCATGCCGCTTCCATGTGCTGGTGTTCCTGCAACAAACGCGTGATGAGCGCTGTCACTGTCTGATCGTGTGTAGCGATGAGTTGTGGGAATAGATCGAGTTCTTCATCTTGATGGTGGTGCTGACCGGCTGTATCGAAATACCGCATGATGGCCCGTGCAGCCTGCACTGCCTGTTCGTCACACCCTTGCTTCGATAGGTGTTCGCC
>JAVBYP010000144.1 GCA_030823965.1 Sideroxydans sp. | reverse complement strand
GCAAATAGAATCCGCTTTGAGTGACAGAGAAGCTATCGGTTGTTGGGCCGGTGGATACCGCAGGAGTGCCAGTGTCATAAGTCAGATCGCCAGTTTCTTTGCGACGGAAGTATTCACCTTGCAACTTCACATAGCTGTTTTTTACATTGCCATTGGCTGCGTATTTCCATACAAAGTCCAAGCCAGTGGTTTGGCTGTCGCCCGTGAAAAGATCGGTGACGGCGTTACCTGCCAAATCGGGAACATCTAAGCTTTCCGCATTCACGCGTCGAGTCTGATGTGCAGAAACCCCTACGCGCCAACTATGCTCGATGCCGATATCGTCACCGATATGGGCGAATAAAACCCCTGCGCTATTACCGTTACGTACCGTATCTGTGCCGGGGAAGCTGCGACCACGTCCCATCTCTCCGCCAAGCTCGATGAACATTTCCGTCGGTGCAAGCCACTTCAGTTGTAGCCCATCTTCAGCTAACTGGTTCTCCCACAAAATGGCATAGACCAGCGGTTGATCGACGAAATCCCACGCGTGTGCGTGTTGTTCGTTGAGATAGCCCAAGCCAGAGAAGAAGCGCCCGAACTTTAGATTGAGGCCATCGCCCAGCGCAGTGGTTTGCACGAACGCATTCTCCACGCTGATGCCGCCTGCGGGGTCGAGTGCCAAAGTGGCGACGCCGCGATATTCGGGGTCGATATTCGCTGAGATGCCCATCTCGGATTCGCCCAAGTTGAATCCTTGTTCGTGGCCAGGGTTGGGGTTCATGGCAAAGCCGGTAGGAGGAATGGCTGGGTCGCGTTGCACGCTGCCGTAAGTACCCGACAGGATGAGCGAGAACGCAGGATTGAAAGCGTTATCGATACTGCCTGTGTTGGTGGCAAATGATGATGCGGATTGAAACAATAGGGCGGCGATCGCCGCACTGCTAGAGATCTCTTTAAACATTTCTTACTCCTAAGATAGGGATAGCAATATCTCGCACATGAACGGTGCGAGAGTTGGTATTCGAACTAGACGGAGTAGGGTGGAGCGCGTGCCGCGAAGGCGGAGAAGGTGTTGGAGCGGAAAGAGGGTGCGTAGGTGAGGGCGACTAGGTTCGCGCCAATATCTAGATTGAAATGTACGTCACTACTGCCAACAGCGCTGCCCATATGTGCGTAGGCCGCACACAGTTCGCATTGTGTCTCGTGCGGCGCTGATTGGTCCTGCGATTGCTTTGCCAGTGTGTGCGAGATGCCATGCGACATCGCGCCTTGCTGTGCGAACAGCAGGGTGAAGACGAGCAGGGTTAATTGGAAGGTCGAGCGCAACATGGAGTGCATCCTATCCACTTTGTTACTCCGCCTCAAGTTGGTCGTTGGTGGTGAACGTCCACGTGCGGGTGATACTGAGGATATCGGTCTCTTTGCGGATGTCTGGCGGGAAGGCGGCGTAAGGCGCGGCGAGTTTGACGATGCGTTGGGCTGCTGCATCGAGGATGCGCTGGCCGGATGATTTGTTGATCTCCACATTCTCGATGCTGCCGTCGGAACGGATATTCACCGTGAGTTGAAGTTTTCCGTAGACCTTTTGACGACGCGCGGCTTCGGGATAGTTCAGGTTGCCGATACGCTCCACCTTGCTACGCCAGTCTTCCACGTACTGGGCGTAACGATACTCTTGCGTGCGTGATCCGATGTGTTTGCGCTTGGGCATCTTCTCGTAAAGCGAGATGTTTTTGCTGATCTGGGCTTCCAGTCGTGCGATCTCGAGTGAACGTTGCACCAAGTCGTGTCCGTTCAGTGTGGTGTCCTGTTGTTTGGGTATCGATTTCTTTTGTTCGACGGTGTAGTCACCTTTGACGCGAGTCAACAGACGTTGGACCTCTTCTTCCAGCGCCTTCACTTTTTGTGTGGCTTGTTCCGGCGTGAATTGTTGCGCATCTCCCAAGACTGGGAAGGGCGTTCCCGCGCGACGGTCATCTTCGGTGTTACCACCGCCGTCTAGATTGTTCTGCGCATAGGCTATTGCGTTGCTAGGCTTGTTCTTGGACTTGCTGTTGACCAAAGTGACTTCTAGCGGCTGCAAGGCCTTGGCCAGTTTGCCTGCATCGGGCATGTCGAATGCGATGCCGAAGATGATGAACGCATGCAGGAATAGCGAGAACGAGATGGCGAACGACAAGCGTTCTTTCACCAGCAAGGTCTTGGCTATCAGCATCTTCATGCAGGGGTTTCCACTTGCGCGACATAGCGCGCTTCGAAGTTGAGATCGAGCAGATCTATTTCACCCATCTCCAGCATCACTTTCGTGTTGGCAGGCAACTCGGGAATGGATGGTACGCGCCCGACCAGGGGTATGTCGCCGATCTTGACGAGGTTCTCACGCAACAAAAGCGCATCGATCTGCGTGACTTTCTCTTGCTGTAACCAACGCAGGCACCAGTAACGTTCCATGCCGCGCTGGAACTCGTTATAGGTGGTGTAGGCGGTATCGAAGTCGCGCAGGATGGTGAACAGCGCAGTGTCGTTCTTGGCATAAGCGGGAGGCTCGCCGCGCAACACGCTGATGAGTTGGCGTTGGTTCACCAAGTCCACATAACGGCGGAGCGGTGAACTCGACCATGCGTAATGCGATACACCCAAGCCTTGGTGCGGAGCAGCGACGGTGCTCATCTTCACCTTGCCGTTGTTCTGGGTGCGATAGATGCCAGGCACTTCGTTGTCGTCCAGCAATTTTCCCCACATGCTGTTGGCCAAGATCATCAATTCAGACACCACCTTGTCGATGGGCGAACCGCGTAGACGATGGCCGATAGTGACGTGGTCGTTCTCGATATGGAAGGTGTAGTCGATCTGTTGGTTGCTGTTGTCAGAAGATTTGCCGCGCACGGCTTCTAGCGCGTTGGCAAAGTCGAATAGCAATTTGAGTTCGGCTGCATAGGCGTAATCAAGCTTGCCCGCCGCCAGTGTCTCTTCGTTGAACAAGGGCTCTAGTGTGTCGTGCCGTAAGTTGGCTGCGATGTGCAGGCGCTCGATACGACTCTCACTATTCGTCACTGCCAGTGTCGTCGCATCCACATCCACATAGAGTGACAGTGCGGGACAGACCTTATCGGCGCACAGCGTAAAGGCTTGCACCACGTTGTCCGGCAGCATGGTGATCTTGTCGCCGGGCATATACACGGTGGACATGCGCTGGGCGGCGATCTTATCGATGTCTGAATTCAGCGGGATGCCCAGCGATGGCGCCGCGATATGGATGCCGATGCGCCAGTTGCCATCGGCGAGCTTCTCGATGGAGAAGGCATCATCGATCTCGGTGGTGCTGGCATCGTCGATACTGAAAGCATTCACCTTCGCCAAGGGGAGTTCGGGGTGCTCTTCCACCGTCACTGCGGGGAATCCGATTCCGCGTGGGAAGTTCTCGAAGAGGAACTTGTTCAAGTGGAAATCGCTGATAGAAGGAAGTGCGCCACACTTTTCCAGCAAATGTGCTGAAGAGAGATGTGTCGCCGCACAGGCGGCTTCGACCGCCTTGACCTCGATGGTGTTGCGATCTGGTTTGTACAACAGCATAGATAGCTTGTCGGCGAATTCAGCGGGAAGTTGGAAGGCGATCAATTGAGCGATGTAGCGCTCCTGTTGCTCGGCTTGCAGACGCTTCTTCTCGGCACTGGCGAGCGCGGACTTCAATGCGTCCGGCGGGGCGGCTTTGTAGCGACCTTTCCCCTTTTTATAGAAATGCATGGGTGAGCCATGCAGTCGTATCAATGCCCCCGCCGATTCGATGGGATCGGGAGCATGGCCGAAATATTCTTGCGCCAGCACGGAGAACTCGAATTCATCAGGAGGCGAGGCCTCCCACAGAAAATCCACATCGATGTCGGCGGCAGTCTGTTCCGCCTGTGCCATGAATTCGGACAGGCTGGGTTGGGCGAAGCGCAACATCACATTGGCAGATTTGATCTTGCTGCGTTTGCCGTGGGTGTTCTCGACTTGCAACGACGTAGTGTTGTCCGCAAGGATGTTGCCGACCTTGAAGCCGCCGTCTTCTTCGTAAAAGATGTTCATGGGGGAGTGCTGGAAAAATTGCGGCGGATTATAACCTGCGCACCTGAGGCGGAAGGGCGCATCTATAAATGCAAAGTTCTAAGCAAGACAAGGCGCGAACGAAAAATTGCGACGCAGCATATGACTGATATGTAAGGAGCAATTTTTTGTGAGCAACGCAGTATTGCGACGAAATTTGGATTTATAGAAGTGCCCTGAACTTCCTTCGTGATAGGCTGTCTGTGCGTGACCCCTGCTTCAAAAGGGGCCAGTCAACCAGATAGGAGTCGCACTATGAAAGTAATAT
>JAVBYP010000086.1 GCA_030823965.1 Sideroxydans sp. | reverse complement strand
CGACTACCTTCCCTGCTAACTTGGGCCATCTGGATGCGGCGACGCTCAAGACATGGGGCGCGGACTATGTCGCGGGGTTGAAAGAACGTGCACCGAATGCCAAACACATCACCGACAAGATGCCCGCCAACTTCTTTGCTGTGCCCTTGATCCATCTGATGCTGCCGAACGCGAAGATCATCCATGTTAACCGCAATCCGGTGGACACCTGCCTGTCCTGTTACACGCGCTTGTTCCACCGCAAGCAGGAGCATACTTACGACCTTGCCGAGCTGGGACGTTATTACGCCGATTACGCTAGATTGATGGCGCACTGGCGCACCGTGCTGCCCGCCGATGCCTTCCTCGATATCGTGTATGAAGACATCGTGGCCGATCAGGAGAAAGCATCACGCCGCCTGTTGGATTGGTGCGGGCTGGAGTGGAACGAGGCCTGCTTGGATTTTCACAAGACCGAGCGCCAGGTGCGCACCGCCAGCGTGACGCAGGTGCGCCAGCCCATCTACAACTCATCTGTCGAGCGTTGGCGCAAATATGAGCAGCATCTAGGCCCACTGCTGGAAGCATTGGAAGAGTTCTCGCCAACCTATGGGGCGTCAAAATGAATGTGACATGGCACGAGGGGATCGTTAAACGCAGTGAACGCAGAATGACGTTCTGGCTCACTGGCTTGAGCGCCTCTGGAAAATCGACGTTGGCTTTTGCGCTGGAACACAAACTGATCAGCGAAGGGAAAGCTGCTTACGTGCTGGATGGCGACAACGTGCGCCACGGATTGAATCGTGACCTTGGTTTCAGTGCAGAGGATAGGAGCGAGAACATCCGCCGCATCGCCGAGGTGGCCAAATTGATGAACGATGCTGGACTCATCGTCATCACCGCATTCATATCACCCTTCCAAGCAGATCGTGCCATGGCGCGCGACATCATCGGTGAGAAGTATTTCAAGGAAGTCTATGTGAGCACGCCCATCGCCGTGTGCGAACAACGTGACCCGAAGCATCTCTATGAGCGTGCGCGCAAAGGTGAGGTCGCAGATTTCACCGGCATCACCTCTCCCTATGAAGCGCCGATCGAGCCAGCGCTCGTGATCGACACGTCGATACTCACGCAGGATGAAGCAGTACAACGACTTGCGAGTTTATTGAAGGGCTAACGCTTACGCGCCACCAGATCGACCAGCGCCGACATGCCGCTATGTCCCGCACCTTCGTGGATGATGTCGTCGTGTTCTGCCAGATGCAGGATGTCCATATCGGCGAAGGCTTCGCGCAACATAGCTTCGGTGTAGAGGTTCTCGACCTGCGAAGGGCCACCTGTCTTGTAGTCCAACTGGCGCGGTGTGTAGCCTTGCAGTAGCAATAGGCCGCCGGGTTTGAGGAAACGTTTCAGATTGGTGAACTGTTGTGGGCGTAGCTCTGGGCCGACGAACTGGATGAAGATGCCGACCACTACGTCGAAGGTCTCTCCCCCACCATCCCAAGTCATCAGATTGACCTGTGCGAAGCGCATCTGCACACCACGTTGCTGTGCCAGCCGTTGCGCCTTGGCTTGTGCCACGGGTGACGCATCGACCGACTTCACATCCATCCCCTGCTCTGCCAACCACACGCCGTTGCGCCCTTCGCCATCTGCCACGGCGAGACACTTCATACCGGGTTTGAGCCGGGCGTGTTGCGATACTAGGAACGCATTCGGTTCTGTGCCGTAGAAGTACTCGTCACCCGAGTAGCGCTCGTCCCACACGCTCACTTACACATTCCCATCACCTCGCCCATGCGTACGGGCAGCGCGGGCGACCATTGCGGGTTGAACTGGAGTGCGTCTTTTTGGAACAGCATCACCACGGTAGAACCCAACAAGAAGCGCCCCATCTCATCGCCCTTGTTGAAAGTGATCTGCTGATCGTCATAACGCCACTCGCGCACATCACGTGTGCGCGGCGGATTGACCACACCATGCCAAGTCGTCGCCATGCTGCCGACGATGGTCGCACCGACCAGTGTCAACACGAATGGGCCGTGTGCAGTATCGAACACGCACACCACACGCTCGTTGCGAGCGAACAGTCCAGGCACACCGCGGGCTGTCACCGGATTCACCGAGAACAGATCACCCGGCACATAGATCATGCGCATCAGACGTCCAGCGCAAGGCATGTGGATGCGGTGGTAATCCTTGGGGCTGAGATAGATAGTGGCGAAGTCGCCATCTTGGAACTGTGCCGCCAAGGTCGCATCACCACCGACCAGTGCCGTGGTGGAATAGGTATGGCCTTTGGCTTGGAACAACTGGTCTTTTTCGATAGATCCGAACTGGCTGATCGCACCATCCACAGGGCACACAAAATCCACATCTGCCAGTGGTCGCGCGCCGCTCTTCAAAGCGCGTGTGAAGAAATCGTTGAACGTGGCGTAACTATGGATATCTGGATTGGCGGCTTCCGCCATGTTCACCTTGTAACGACCGATGAACCACTTGATGACAGCAGGCGTCCACGAGAGCTGCGCACCGGCGAACTTGCCCGCGAGTTGAGTGAGCGCTTGTTTGGGGAGCAGATATTGCAGCAGTACAGCGAGACGTTCGAACACAGTTGGCCTGTCTAAAATTTTCAAAGGGCGCGCATTATACCGAGCCTAGGAAGTACCACCACCCGCTCAACGTGATGAAGGAAAGGATGAGACCCACCGCCACCATCAGATTCGCCAGTGGTGGATCGAGGTCGTGCTCACTCGCCACGATGGCAGCGGTGATCATCGGCGGCATCGCCGCTTCGAACAGGGTCACTTGCATGCTCAAACCGTGTGCACCGATCAATTGTACGTAGAGCAGATAGATCATCATCGGTGCGAGGATGAGTTTGAAGCTCAAGCCGAGCGCGAGATTGCGCTTATGTTCTGCAAGATGCCCCAAGCGCAGTTGCATGCCGACCGAGAGCAACGCCAACGGCGCGAGTGTGTCACCCAAGCGTTTCAATAGCACGCTGAACCAATCTGCGTATTCGATGGGAATGAGCAGCAGCGCGATGCACAGCGAGATGAACGGCGGGAACAGTGCGATGCGTTTGATGATCTGCGTCGCAGTGGGACGCCCTGATGAATAGATACCCGCAACGGTGATACCCAACACAGACAGCGCGAAGAACGAGCCGAGTTGGTCTGCGATGATGGCTGTGGTCAGTCCTGCTTGACCGTAGAACGCCTCCACCATCGGCAAACCGAAGAACGAAGTGTTGCCCAGACCGCCGACCAATATCAGCGCACCCGTCGTGGCGCGCGACAAGTTCAACCAGCGCCCCATCAGCCAGAAGAAACCAGCCGACAGACCGAACACCAACCACGCCATCAACCCCGTCAGCAAAACATCGCCAGAGAGTTCCAGTTGATGGATATACAGCAGGGTCAGCGCAGGTAGCGAGACATGGATGATGAAACTATTGAGTGTGGCAGGCGCATTGTCTGGCATGCGCTTGAAGCGGCGCAGCAACATGCCCGCGATGAAGCAGAGGATGAGCAGGAGAAGGTTGTTCATACCTCTGCTTTACGCCGAATGATCAGTGAGGGATGTTGGAAGAGATGAACGCCTTCAATGTCGCCACATCCGCATCCATCACTTCACAGCGCTGCGGCAAGTCCTCGATACCTTCCAAGGCCGCAGGACGCTCTGGCTGACGACCCAATGCCTCTTGGATGGTCTCGGCGAATTTAGCGGGTAGAGCGGTCTCAAGGCAGATGAGTGGCAAGCTAGGACGACGTTGCTCCAAGCCCACCTTCAATCCGTCAGCCGTGTGCGTATCGATCATCACGCCGTACTCTTCCCAAACTTCGCGGATGGTCTTGAGGCGATCTTGATGTGAGCTCTTGCCTGATGCGAAACCGAATTTGGACAACTCGTTCCAGTAAGCAGAATCCTTGATGTCGAACGCTCCGCCCGCATCCACTTTGCTCCAGAACTCGCGCACCTTGGCACCGTCGCGCCCGACCAAGTCGAACACGAAGCGCTCGAAGTTGGATGCCTTGCTGATGTCCATCGACGGACTGCTGGTCTCGTAGGTGTGGTCGGTTCCGCGAGGACGATACACGCCAGTACGGAAGAACTCGTCCAGCACGTCGTTCTCGTTGGTCGCCAAGATCAACTGACCGATAGGCAAGCCCATCATGCGCGCGATGTGACCTGCGCAGATGTTGCCGAAGTTGCCTGAGGGAACGGAGAACGCAACTTGCTCGTCGTTGGATTTCGTCGCAGCGAAATAGCCTTTGAAGTAGTACACGATCTGCGCCGACACGCGCCCCCAGTTGATGGAGTTAACCGTGCCGATCTTGTGCGCGGCTTTGTAAGCGTGGT
>JAVBYP010000007.1 GCA_030823965.1 Sideroxydans sp. | reverse complement strand
TCACCATACGACGTGAGCAGGACACGACTGCCACCATCAGACCCGAATACGCACCCACCGCACGCCCCTGCCCGCCCTACTGCATCCAGCCCATGCAACTGGCGGCAGGCGTAGAGACTTTCGGCGAACTAGAAGTATTGGCTCAGCTGAAGCGCATACGAGAAGGTGATGCGACACTGATGGTCATCGACTCGCGCACAGCCGATTGGTATGCGAAAGGCACCATCCCCGGCGCGATCAACATCCCCTATGCGCAAGACATGGCAGGGCGCGCCACCGACCTGCCGGGTGTGAGAAAGACATTGCTTGAGATGTTCGGTGTGACAGAAAAGAATGGCATCTACGACTTCAACTCCGCACACACCCTCACCATCTTTTGCAACGGCCCGTGGTGCGGACAAACCCCTAACTACATCCGCACCTTGCTATCGCTCGGCTACCCAGCCACCAAGTTGAAGTGGTATCGCGGTGGCATGCAAGATTGGTGCTCGCTGGGCCTCACCGTAGCGTAAGCACGAACACGTTCTCCTGCATCCGCGTCATACCGCGTTGTTTGAAGCGCGGGTTCTGTTCCAACACATCCTCTTGCGCCAAAAGTTGTATCTCTGCGTACTTGCTGTAGAGCGCTTCCACCTCGTTCACCGAAACAGCGAACGGCGGCCCCTGCATCTCAGTCTGCGGATAATCGAAAGTGATCAACAGGATCTTCGTGCCAGACGGCAGGATATCCACCAAGTGGCGCGCGTAACGCTCACGCATGTCTGGCGGCAATGCCACCAACGAAGCGCGGTCGTACACCGCACTCACCTTCGCCATGTCCGCCTGACTCAGATCGAAGAAATCCCCACACAGGATGCGTATGCCCTCCGCCTCACAACATTCGAACTTCTCCGTGTTCGTATGAGTAGGCGTGTGACCGTTCTCTCTGAAGAAGTCCTGTACCGCGATGGCACTCAGCTCGACCCCAAGCACCGTACATCCATGCTGACGCAACCACACCATGTCCTTACTTTTACCGCACAAGGGCACGAACACCTCGCCCGCCTCCGCTAGTGACAACGCCTGACCGAAACCCAGCAGATAAGGATTGACCTCGTTCTGATGAAACCCGATCTCCGCGCGCTCCCAGCGCTCCAACCAAAATTCTTTTTCCATGTATGAACTCTCCAATGACATCCTGTGCCAAGTCTAACAGGGCATGGCACGCCCCAGCACTAGGCCTCTGATCCTCATCATTGACATTGTCCAATGCAGCCCATAAAGTTCGCCCGACTTGCACATCCACCGAACGCACGTTTCAACGCACTAACGGACAAAAGATTTCGGGGATTCCAGAATAGGGGCTGGCGCAAGGCGACAGAATCACCAGTTGATACCGATGTCCGACAAAACTAACGCTAGCCTACAAAAAAAATGACACAGAATCGCGAGCTCTCACACGACGAAATAGATCACGTCTTCAAGAACATGGACATCCCCACCTGCCCTGCCATCGTCAGCATGGCAATGACAGAAGCCCAAAAAGATGACCCCGATATCCGCAAGCTGTGCGCCGCCATCGAAAAAGACGTCGGCATGTCCGCACTGACCATCAAACTGGCCAACTCCCCCCTATTCCGCAGCAACCAACCCATTAGCCTCGTCTCCGTCGCACTTGCCAGACTAGGCATTCGCAACGTGATCTGCGTCATCACCTCGGCAGCGCTACGCAACAGCATGACGGGTGGAGATGCCAAATGGTTAGAGACCTATTGGAACAACGCCTCACTCGTCGCCACAGCGGCTGGCATGATCGCCAGGAAACAACACGGTATCGCACCTGACACCGCCTACACATTCGCCCTGTTCCACGATTCCGCCATCCCACTGCTGCGCAAACGATTCAGCAACTATCCCGACATGGTCGCAAGCGCCATCAAAGACCAGCGCGAACTCATCAAGATCGAAGCAGACCACTTTCCCTGTACCCATCCTATCGTCGGCTCATTGTTAGCGCGCAACTGGGGCCTGCCCCCCATCATTGGCCAATGCATCCGCTTCCATCACGAAGAAGATGTTTACGACCTACCAGACTCAGTCCTATCGAGTACCGCAGTCTCATTGATCGCCACCACACACGTCGCCGAACGCTTGCTACGCGAGCATGATGAAAACATCAAACTCGAAGTGACCGACAAGCACTATGAGAGCGCCCTAGAACATCTAGGCATCTCCGTCGAAGAATTGGACGAGATACGCGAGACACTCGCCGATGAAGGCGCTCACGTCTAGCAACCATGGAAATGAAACCCATCAACTCCGGAAAGCTGCGCGCCATCGGCTACGACGCGCGAGCTCGCATCCTGCAAGTCAAACTCGACACGGGCGTCACCCTGCAACACAGCGGCGTGGGCGAAGACCTGTGGCGCAGACTCAGCAGCTCCGGTGCGGCGTGGAGCTTCTATCGCGACAACATCGAAGAAGAGTTCACCGCGAAGAAGGTTTCAGTGGGTGCACCTGCAGGGAAAAATCCGCTAGATGGATTATTTAGTTAGCCGCGACTCTTCATACGCATGACTGGCTATTTAGTAACCAAGGAAAAATAATGAGCAACGAATCAAACTCAATCATTCGATCAGTAATTAATGCTTCAGCATGGTCATTTATTGGCATTCTATTAACAGTGGTTTTCTTTTACTGGCAAGAGTATCGAAATCCTTTCGATTTCAAAATTGAATTGGTGGATCAATTTAATTTGATTGAAGTTAAAGAAAGTATTAGTGATCTAAAAATTCTCTACAAGAATGATGATTTGCTTCGAAGCGGAAAAATAATCAAGGTTGTGCGATTCAACATAAAAAACAGTGGCGACACCATATTGCAGAACTATTACGACCAGTTAGAACCATTCGGCTTGAGATTTATGAAATCAAAAATTCTGAATGCCGAGGTAATCGAGAGTAATTCAGCAAATTTGTTAGAACAGTTTATTTCCGAAGCCCGAACACCATCCAACCCTGAATACAGTGATTTAATTTTTTCGAAACTAATATTCGACGAAGGCGATTCCATTTCAATCAAAGTTACGCTTCTTCAAGAATCGCAGGAAAATTTAATTGTTACGCCTTTAGGCAAGCTCGCAAATATTAATGCACTTACGATATCCACCCCAACAGGAGAAATTGAAAAGACCACACCTACTTGGGCCTATTTCGCAGGCGGATACCTCGGCCTAATTGGACTCCTGTTGTTTTTCATTGCCATTGCTGATTTCAGTCGAACTAGACTGAGGAAGAAAAAAGTAATTAAGTATATTAATGAGCATGGAGCATTACTGGGTGTAGAAGAAGAAATAGCTAATTTGTATTTAGGAATGAGCAATAGAACATTAGGACTAATATCAGCCCTAATGAACGATGATTATGTCTTAGACCTTAGCTCACTAGTCAACAAGCAACCAGAGATCACAGCTCACTTGCCATTGGCTTCATTTGCATTTAAGGCCCCTCGCAATGTGCAATACAAATTGTCACGATTAATATTCCATGTCGATGGAACAAAAGTTGCGTTCAATATCGAAAACCATGCTTTCTTAAAATCATTCTTTGGGGAAGTGTTAAGAGAACAATGATCAAATAAAAAGGCGACCTCTGGGTCGCCATTTTTATTCCACATCAATCCAACCTACCCCATCCTCTTCCGCGTATTCTGAACAATTCGCAGTCGTGCACCGTTCTCTTGCCAATGACTAGGGCGCTGAGAGTCCAGTGCACTCACACTCCCGCAGCTTCCACCCTGTTGCGCCCCTTGTCCTTTGCCGCATAGAGCGCGCTGTCCGCACGTGCCAGCAAGGTATCCAAGGTTTCACCTGCCGATGCCATCTGAGTCACGCCAAAACTGGCGGTGAGTCTTCCTGCTTCCAAGCCTCCGAACTCGCGAGCAGCCATTTGCAGACGAAGTTCTTCGCATATGAGTCTCGCTTCCTCGATACCGGTATCCTGGAACACCAACAAGAACTCTTCTCCACCGAAACGGAAAGCGAGATCCGAGCTGCGCAGTCTGTGTTTGATCAGTGCAGCGACCTCCATCAATACACGGTCACCCACCAGATGTCCGTGAGTGTCGTTGACCTGTTTGAAGTGATCGAGGTCCATGATGGCGATGGTGAAAGTGCGATGGTGTCTTGCGGCAGTCGCATATTCTTTTTTCAGGAATTCGTCGAGGTAGTGACGGTTATACAACCCTGTTAGTTCGTCATGTGCTGCCATGTCCCTCAGTTCGGAGGTCTGATTGGCGACCATCTTTTCCAGACTGCAGGTAGCTCTGCGTAACGCGAAGAACAGCATGATCTCGATCAGAATGAAGG
>JAVBYP010000042.1 GCA_030823965.1 Sideroxydans sp. | reverse complement strand
AACCCAAGCAAAGCGACATGATCGCGCGGGAACACCAAGATCGCATGATTCAAAGCCTTTTTGGGACTCTCATACTAGTCTCGTGCAGTGGGGATTTAATCTGCGATCAGACGGTGTAATTGGGGTTTGTTTGTGCGATCAAACAAACGAGGGGGAAAACGACTCGCACAGAAAGAGGGTGAAATTTGATCCGGTACCAAAACAGCGGTGCTGGCTACCGGATAGTTGTTGCGTAAAGAACTGGATAGAGGTCAACGGGCTTTGAAAATCCCCTCATCAGAGGAGCGCGTTTGCCGCCCACTCAGCTCTCAAGTATCAGCGCCAAGTATTTGTCGCTGATGGTAGTGCCCTGCTTGGCGTCGACGATCTTCAGCAGATACAGCGCAAAATCGTACAGCGCGTAAATATCATGCACCACAGTCGCCAACTTGATCAGCTTGTCGGCCGACATTTCGCCCACTTTTAGCAGATCGCGGATGTAGATCGCATCTGACCAAAGATATTGGTTGCCGACGTTAGGGTTGTTCGCCATCACGATGGGCTTGAGTGCGCGTGTGCCGAATCCGGTGAAACGTACGAACTGGAAACCCTTTTCCCGTAGACACTTGTCAACGTCGGCGAACAGCGGCTGATCTTCGTACAACTCTACAAAACACACTTCGGTGTGAATGATCGTCACGCCCTGCAATACTCGCGTGGCATGTTCGAACACCGACAGTTCAGCTCCCTGTACATCGATCTTGATGTAATCGACATCGGTGATCTCTGGGATGTCATCTAGCGCCACCGTCTGGATAGGATGTTCCGCCACCAGCGTGGTCACCTCGTGCAGGTTTTGATACAGCTCAAGCAAGGGTTTGTTCGGTTTGAACAGTGAGCCCGTCGCGAACCAGTTGGTCTCCCTGAATAGCGCCGGCTTGCCGTCTCCCACGAAGTAGGGGAAGAAATCATGGGTCGCGCCATGCAACTGCTTGAGCTTTTCACACTCTTCCTTGTTCGGTTCGAAACCGACCACACGCGCAACGCCGCTATTCACTAGAGGCTGATAGGGCGCGGTATCGGTCAGGCTGGCCCCCACATCAAGTACCGTCATCACGGTTTCGGAACGTATCAACGAGGAGAGTGAGAATGGTTTCATGTTTTATCTGGCTCTTGGTTAGTTAGATATCATCAGAAGATCACGTCAGTTCTTGTAGGCGATCACATTGAGACTGATCGGTTCGCCGTAAGGAGCGAACTTGCTGGTGTCGTTGAATATGCCGAACAAAGGCACGCGCTGGCATGCGGAAAATCCCGCCATACCCAAATAATCCTGCAGGAACTCGTAATTCAGCCCGATGTAGTGGAAGTCGGCCGAATTGACCTGACCGCCGAACATCATGCGCATCACGTGAAAGCGCATTTCCTTCGTAGTCCCGTCACGCAAGAACGTCCTGCACAATATTTCCAGATCGGGCACGGAGATCAGCAATCTGCCTCCGCGTTTCAAGATGCGGTGAAAGCCTTTCAAGGTGGGGACCATGGCATTCTGGGAGATGTGTTCCAGAATATGGCTGCCATAGATCTCGTCCACTGATTCATCGGAAAAGGCGGACATGTCCTGCACGTCACCGACATAGTCGACATTGGGGCCCGCAAAGATGTTGAATATCTTCCAACCCTCTTTGGGTTCGGTCCCGCCAATATGCAAGCGAAGCGGTTCGCTGTCTGCGGAGGAGGTGACAGGCACATGCGGCTGCACCACAGCAAAATGGTCAGGGGCCGCACCGCGTTGGTTACGTTCCCACATCTCGATGTAAGCGGCTTCGAGGCTGCGACAGAGTTTTTCGGTGTCGAACAGCGGTTGATCGGCGCGATTGGAGAGTAAGCGTTGCCTGATCTCCGCCAGCACAGCCGGTGAGGTCGCCAACTTGAGTGCCAAGGCTTCGTAGTCCGCCAGCGAATACGTGACCAATTCCGGCAGACCAACGGCATGTAGCAGGCTGCCAGCCACGCGCGACGGGAAGGCATTGCCGGTGTAGGTCACCACCGGCAAGCCGGCCATCAGTGCGTCGGCCGCTGTCGTGTGGGCATTGTAGGGGTGGGTATCGAGGAATATGTCGGCTTGGCGGTAGCGCGCCAGATGGTCTTCAACCAGCGGCACGCGATTGGCGAATACCAGTCTAGACGGATCGATGCCGCGTGCACTGGCCTCGTTGCGTAAGTTGCGCTGGGAGGGTTCGCTGCGCGACATCAGCCACAGCACGCTGCCGGGCACCTGCTTGAGTAGACGCATCCAGATATCGAATATCGGTGGAGAAATCTTGTAATCGTGATTGAACGAGCAGAACACGACTCCCTCATCCGGCAGTCCGCACTCTGCCCGTGTCGGGGTGCGCTCGGCGATCTTGACGCTGGAATCGGTCGGCAGATAGGCATCCGGCAAGTACACCACTTTTTCGCTGAAGAACTGTCGATTCTCCTCGGGGATCACATGACGGTCGGCCAGGATGTAATCCATGTAGTCCGTGCCCATCGTTCCGGGATAGCCTAGATAGTTGACTTGTACGGGCACCGGACGATGAGCGAACACTTCGGTGCGTGTGTCGGAAGTGTAGCCCCCCAGATCGATCGCGATATCGATCTCCATCTCACGCATCAACTGCGCGATCTGCGTCGCATTCATCTGGCGCGCATCGATGAAACTGTCGAATGCCTTGAGCATGCGCGCCCGCAAGCGGCTTTGGTCATCTATGCCGAGCGAAATGGCGATCGTCTCGAAGCGCGATTTGTCGTGATGTTCGAATATCCCCGCCATCAGATGTCCGACCGGATGTTCACGTAGATCGGGTGACACATAGGCCACGCGGATCTTCCTGTGCTGGTAGCGTTCGCCATTCCACAACAGCTTGGATTTTTGCGGACAGTAATGCTGCGCAAAGATCTTGGCTGCGAGCATATGGTCACTTGCAGAATCCGAGATAGACATCAGCGCCAGTGATTTGCATGCTCTATTACCGGCACGCACGCCCGCTATCGTTTTTCGCGTGAGCTCAGCAAAATCAGTCCAGTCGCATATATGCAATCTTTCGTAACACAGCAAACCGAGTCCGTAATCGTAATCAGGTTTGATCTTGAGTAGTCGCTCGAACAAGGCGAGCGCCTTTTCGCTCTCCTTGAATTCGGTCAGCAGGATCCCGGCATTGGATAGCGCGGGAACATAGTCTGGATCGATCGCGAGCGCGCTGTTGAATCTTTCGAGCGCATCCTTGTGGCGGAACATGTCGCGCAACAGCACACCGCTGTTGATCAGCACTTCCATATAGTCGGGCTGGATCTTGAGCGCTTCGTCAAAACTTTGCAGCGCTTCTTCTTTGCGCCCAGCTGTCTGCAGAGCGGCGCCGTGCACGAATCTGAGGGGGGCGAAATTGGGTGCCACCTTGACGCCATGGCTGCTCAGCCCCAGCGTTTCTGTGACCGCTCCTTGGTTCAGCAGGATGACACACAGTGAATAGATGGCCGCAGCAGAATCTGGGTTCGTCGCCAATATCTCCCTGTACAACACAGCGGCTTCTTCGGTCCTCCCTTGATTCTGCACTTCGATAGCATGGATCAGTTTGTCATTTTCTGAATTCATATTTCTACGCAGCCATAGTGGGAAATTCTTACTAGTTTAACTCGGATGTGCGATCGGGCGACAGCATGGGCCGTAGGGCAAACATAAAAAAAGCGGCAAGACCTAACAGGCCTTGCCGCTTTTCATACGCACCGATCAATTAGCCCTTGCCACCGGTGGAAAGGATCCCGGTCTTGCTCGGATCTTGCAGCATCGGATCGGTTGTCAGCGTGGTGGTGGATACCGCTTGGTTCAGGCCAGCCTCAAGAGAGGAGAACTGTTGCAACGCGTTCACCATACTGCCCACGCCGGAAGCGATAGAGGTACTTGTCGCTGTTTGACCGACACTCGGCAAAGTGACCGCAGCGGAAGCCTGCTCTTGACTGAACGAAGACATCGCCTGGGTCAGTCCGCTCACCTGCGAGCGTAGATCCACTGGAGCCGCAGAGCCTGCATTCTGTGCAACGAACCAGACGTCTGCCATCGTGCCAACCTGACCGTTCGATGTCTCGAAGCTAGATGTCAGGCCGACGACGTTGCCGTTATCGACGATCGACGTGGTTTGCGCAGTCAGACTTAGCTTGGTGATTCCCAAGTCGTTCAGTGTCAACAACTCGTTGCCTTGGCTCACGCCGTCCGCATTACCGTCAACCCATACCTTCATATTGGCAAACACGGCATCCGTACTATCGATCACACCGTCAGCATTGCTGTCGAGATCGGCCAGCGCTTCGTAACCGGTCGCAGCCTTCGCACCGGAAGCCAGCGTGGT
>JAVBYP010000008.1 GCA_030823965.1 Sideroxydans sp. | reverse complement strand
TTGGCGGAACTCACGCACCAAATCGCGGTTACGTTCGGGGATCGTGAAGCGACGCTCTAAGGCATTGGGGTCGATCATCACGGAGTTTTTCTCTTTGAACAGTACCTCGAACTCCTGTTTGGTCTTTGCATCCATTGCCGACCAATCGAGTTCGTCGCGCTTAACCTCAAAGCCACCTTCGGCAGCGGTCTTTACGGTTTGGGCTTTATATATCTGGTACGGGACGAGGTAGCCATCACTGATGGCGTCTTTCAGCTTGTAGCTGAAGGTGGGTTTGTCCACCTCGAAGAACTTGAGTGTGTCTTTTACGAACAGGGTGTCGCCTTCATCGCCTGTGGCAGCCTCTTCGCCACCAATACAAGGTGTGGCAGTGAGACCAATCTGAATGCCGTCGAAGTGTTTGAGTACGCCGCTCCACTTGCCGTAGATGCTGCGATGGCATTCGTCCGATATGATGAGATCGAAATATCCAGCGGAGTATTCGCCGTAGATGTTCACCATGCTTTGTAGCGTGGTGATGGTGATGCGTTTCTCATCTTGGAAACGGCGACCAGAGCGCAACACATAGGATGGGTAATCAGGCAAATGTTCGGCAAAGGCATCCTCGGTCTGCAAAGCTAGCGGGATGCGATCCACTAAGAACAAGACGCGAGTAATAGCATTCGCTTCAAACAGTCGCTTGATGAGTGCGGCGGCGGTGCGCGTTTTGCCTGTACCTGTTGCCATCTCGACCAGTAGCTTGCGCTTACCTAACTGGACAGCTTCGCACAGAGTTTGAATACATTCTTGCTGGTAGTCACGTCCTGCGATCTTCACATCAATAGGAACGGATAGCGGTTTGCGTGCGACTTGAAGAGTGGCGAAACGACGCTCGATGTCATCTTGCTTGAAAAAGGTTTTAACGGGGCGCGGGTAGGCTTCGCGCTGCCATTCCCAGAAGCGAATCTCATCGCCGTTGGCTAGAAAGATGTAGGGAACATTGAGTTGCTTTGCATAATTCTTGGCCTGCTCGGCGGCATCGCCGGGACTAACAGAGAAGCGCTTGGCTTCGATTACTGCCAATGAACGACCATGACGATCACACAGCACGTAGTCTGCTCGTGTCCCGTCTTCAAGAACGACCTCATAGCGAACGCTTATGCCATCTGCAAGGCTCCAACCTTGGGCGGTAAGCTGACTGTCGATGATGACGCGGGAGAAGGCTTCATTGGCGGATTTCATGGGGCTGGAAGGTAACACACCGAGCCGAATGTTTGAATATGCCAAACGGCCTATGCCTGATATAGAAACCGCTCAAACTGGGGTGCCGCTACCTCACATAGTGCCGGCCACTGTTCCGTAGTGTTTTGATTGTCGGATGATGCTGTTCGACAAGGGCTGGCTGCGCGCTTTGCGCGGTTTTGGGGCTATTTTCATAAATTTTCCTATAGTTAATTCCTATAGAAGGTTTTAGTAAAAGCGCAAAAAACCGCGCAAACCGCGCAAGCTCATCTGGCTGCCCAAGCGTTCGCCCCCTTCAACTCGATTCCGACAATATTGCGCCTGCCCGGATCGAGCTTGAACCCCCTGTCACGCAGCCTTAGCGTGAAACGCCCCTGAGCTAGGGGAATCTGCCCGCGCGATCGAGCCCAATTTGCGTAAGTGTCATAACAAGCCCCCTTATTCGAAACGGCACTTGCTGACTTGTTACAACAGTCGTTGAGCCACTCCCCCATTATGTCTTGCTCATCCTTATATGCCTGTGTCGCACCGTCAACGGAAGCTGGAACACGCAATCCACAACGCAGGTAATCGTGATAACCAGCCAGCGCCCAGTTGAGAATGCCTGAACCTTCAGCCTTCAGCTTATCCAACAGCGCTGGGTCACGCTTTCCTTCTGCAATGGTTTGTTCAAACGGAATAAACAGCATACGGCGCCACATTCCATGCGACATATCGCGAATTTCAGGCTGATGGTTTCCAACCATAACCAATTTGTGAGATGGCTGGAAAGTGATGTCCTCCCTAGCATAGGGGACACGCCCAGTGAGCGTATCGCCACCAGTCAACTCCTTGACGCGGGCTTCCGCTAGATGTCTCCCCTCCTCGACCTCGTTGCAATACACCAACCGCCTACCCTTCAGGCCAACAATATCGGCAGATGGCCCCTGTGGGCTACGCTGATGCTGCATCAACATCTCAGTGGCAATGCGCTTTGAGTAATCACCAAGTAACCATGACATCAATTCGATGAATGTAGACTTTCCGTTAGCTCCCTGTCCGTAAAGAAAAATCAGTTTCTGTAAGTTGGCATCTCCACACAGAAATACTCCTGCTAGCTGTTGCAATAGTTCCTGAGTCGACTTTTCTGGCTGAACATCATTAAGGAAGCTTGTCCATAGTGGACATTCAGCTGCTTGATCGAACTCAACGTTACACCGCTTGGATACGAGACAATCTGGAGTTATCTGTTGCAACTGTCGAGACTTGAGATTCAGGATGCCATTCTGCACACCCAGCAAATGCGGAGCGGCGTCGAACATGGAAACGCTGACACTCATTCCTTGCTCAGACTGAGCTAGTTCAATCATTGCCTGTAGTTTTTGCGATGTACTGCTATACATGGCATGCTTTTCTAACTCTTTGCCTTGAACACTTTCATGTGATTGCCTGAATAGTTCCACTGCTTCGACGCGCATTTTGACTACAACTTCTTTTGCGGCAATCTCAGCTTCACCGATTTGTCCACGTACCCAGCCATCTTGAGTGAACCTTAAAACATCTCCTGTCTCGCCTATAAACAGCAGCTTCCCACGATTTGCCTCAGCGAACAGGCGCCCGTTGCGGATATCCTTTGCATCCTGAAAGGAGCGCGGGTCGGCCCAACCATTTGACTTGGCATGGTGGAAGAGTGTGCCGGGGGTAATGGCACCATCGGGCTTTATCGACTCCCACAATTTGTCGAAGGCCTGATCATCGAAAGAAGCTGCACACGAGTCTGTCAGCTCACCTTGGCTCCAACTACGTGCCAGCTGCTCAGAGCAATTCCAACCTAGTGCATGCACTGCAAAACACACGTCACGCCAAAGTTCGTATCCGCAGTCTGGATTGATTGATGCAAGTGCTGATTTAACACGCTCGATGTTAGCCTCCGTTTCTGGGTCTCTTGTTATATAAGTGACCAGCCTCGAATCCTTTGGTGACAACTTTTTCTCAGTGCAATATTTTGCATATGCCCTGTCAATATTTTGACTGAACTGCTCGAAAGATGTTGCCAGCGCATCAGACTTCAAAACAACTTCTTTGCCACCACGTTCTGGCTTCCAGTTGTGCGTTCCTATAGGCCGAAGAATGCTTGCTATGTCTGCCGTTCTAGTGGGATCAGCCAGCAATTCAATTTCGGCGCACTTGGTTAGAGATTTCAGCTTGTCAGCAGTAGGCTTCCAACCCTCTTTGCTTATTGTCTCTTCCAATGGCCAATAGCAATGAAGCCCACCACCGCTACTAACCAGCATAGGCATTGGGAGCCCTACAGCCTCTGTGAATTTGACAAGAGCGACCTCTGCGTCATCTGTGGTTCTGTATCCCGCCCCCTTTGCAGCCTTATCCTCACCACAATCAATATCGAGCCAGAATGACTTAGCCCATCCTGCATTGTCTGCCGTCCTATGTGTGATTTTTCCGCCTTCATCCACTACATTTTCTTGCTTGAATGATGCGCAGGCAAAGTACACATCGCATTGCTCTTCATCTAATTCAGTAACTTCAAGTATCAGATCATCTATGTCTTTACATGGAGTGTGGATAAAACCCCCAGCTCGATTTTTATGTGCCGCAAAGTAAGTTCCTCTGTCGGGCAGAACTGCGGATAGGAACTTTTTCATTCTTGGCTCCCCGCATTGGAGATAATCTGATGCGTCTTGAAGCTTTGTTTGCTGCACTCACCTATCCACTCCTCGATGGCGGATTCCAACCAACCAACTGCACGCTCACCTAGATGTATAGGGCGAGGAAATGAGCCTTGTGAGATTCGGAGATAGATCGTGCTGCGCGAGAGTCCCGTGCGTGATTTAACTACGGGGAGTCGTAAGATGTTGCTGGCCATTGTTAGCCTCCTTGGGCTTGTTGAACATGGTCGGCAGTTTGGATTTTTTGCTCTTGGAAGTAATGAACGACTTTTTCAGAAAGTCGTTCTTTACTTTTAGTAAGTGGGCCTTCCTCGCCTTCTAGCTATAGTTACTAAGCTTGGGTCAAGCTCATCCCAACTTTCATCAGTAATATCGGGAGTTTCAAGTCC
Organism: Sideroxydans sp.; assembly: GCA_030823965.1. Lineage (GTDB taxonomy): Bacteria > Pseudomonadota > Gammaproteobacteria > Burkholderiales > Gallionellaceae > Sideroxyarcus. The sequence continues at coordinate 105 of JAVBYP010000008.1, read as the reverse complement.
TTTCCTTCTATTTCTAACCTCGGCCTGAATCTGCTTACCACACTTATAGAAATCCCTCACATCGCGAACAGAACACTGTAGTGACTCACCGATTTCTTCATATAG
>JAVBYP010000113.1 GCA_030823965.1 Sideroxydans sp. | reverse complement strand
GACACATGATCGCTGACGTGGTTGCCATCATCGGCACACAAGACATCGTTTTCGGGGAGATTGATCGCTGATGTTATCCCAACAAGTCACAACGCTCATCGACAAAGAGCTGAAGAAATATCCTGCTGACCAACGTCAATCTGCTGTGATGGCGGCGTTGCGTTTCGTACAAGACGAAAAGGGTGTGATCACACCTGAAGATATGTCAGATGTAGCAGCTTACCTAGGGATGCAACAGATGGCGGTGTATGAAGTCGCCACCTTCTATCACATGTACAACCTGAAGCCGATGGGGAAACATACGTTGACGGTATGTACCAACCTGTCGTGCACCTTGTGTGGTTCTGGCGACACGGTTTCTTATCTCGAGAAGAAGCTGGGCATCAAGATGGGCGAAGTGACGGCTGACGGCAAGTTCGGCCTGCGCGAAGGCGAGTGCATGGGCGCGTGTATCGACGCACCTTTGTTGACGCTGAACAATAAAAAGATGTGCGGCAAACTAACGACTGCAAAGATCGACAAGATATTGGCTGATCTGGAAGGGGGAAAAGCATGAGCAAACCTATCCTTCTGGTAACTGCGGCAGATGGCCTCGCTAATCTAGATAATTACGTCAAGGCGGGTGGCTATCGGGCATTGCGCAAAGTATTGACTGAAAAGATGTCACCAGAGGCGATCATCGCCGAAGTGAAAGCTTCTGGTCTGCGTGGTCGTGGCGGTGCGGGTTTCCCGACGGGCTTGAAGTGGAGCTTCATGCCGCGCAATTACCAAGGCGATAAATACATCGTATGTAACTCGGATGAAGGTGAGCCAGGTACCTGCAAGGACTGGGACATCCTACGTTTCAACCCCCACGCACTGATCGAGGGCATGGCTATAGCGGCTTATACCATCGGTGCGAAGACGGGATATAACTACATCCACGGTGAGATCTTCGAGGCTTACGAAGTCATGGAGGCGGCCTGTGAAGATGCGCGCAAAGCGGGTTATCTGGGCAAAGGCATCTTGGGCTCAGACCTCGAATTCGATCTGCATAACCACTTAGGTTATGGCGCGTACGTCTGTGGTGAAGAGACGGCACTGCTGGAGTCGATCGAAGGCAAGAAAGGTCAGCCACGCTTCAAGCCTCCGTTCCCTGCTAGCTTCGGTTTGTATGGCAAGCCAACCACCATCAACAACACTGAGACATTAGCCAGCATCCCTTACATCATCGCCAAAGGCGGTAAGAATTTTGCTGATATAGGCGTGCCGAACAGCGGCGGATTCAAATTGTTCTCTGTTTCTGGTCATGTGAACAATCCGGGCAACTTTGAAGTGCCTATGGGTACACCTTTCGCCAAGTTGTTGGAGATGGCCGGTGGAGTGCGTCACGGTCACAAACTCAAGGCAGTGATCCCAGGGGGGTCTTCCATGCCTGTGTTGCCAGCCGAGATCATCATGGAAGCGAACATGGACTACGACTCCTTGCAAAAAGCTGGGTCGTATCTGGGTTCTGGTGCGGTCATCGTGATGGATGACACCACCTGCATGGTACGTGCACTCGAGCGCTTGGCTTATTTCTACCATGAAGAATCTTGTGGCCAATGCACGCCTTGCCGTGAAGGCACGGGCTGGTTGTATCGCATCGTGCATCGCATCGAGAAGGGCGAGGGCAGACCAGAGGATCTCGATCTGCTGTTGGATCTGTGTGACAACATCGCAGGACGCACCATCTGCGCACTGGGGGATGCGGCGGCTTGGCCAGTACAAGGCATGCTGAAGCATTACCGCAAAGAATTCGAATATCACATCGAGCATAAACGCTGCTTGGTATAAGGCTGACGGACGGGTGAGCAATGATCAACATTGAAATTGACGGCAAGCACATCGAAACGGAAAACGGTTCAACCGTGATCGAAGCCGCGCATAAAGCCGGCATCGCCATTCCGCATTTCTGCTACCACAAAAAACTGTCCATCGCGGCTAACTGCCGTATGTGTCTGGTGCAAGTGGAGAAGGCCCCTAAGCCTTTGCCAGCGTGCGCGACACCCGTGACAGAAGGCATGAAGGTATTCACGCATTCTGACCAAGCGGTGAAGGCACAAAAGGGCGTGATGGAATTTCTGCTCATCAACCATCCCTTGGATTGCCCCATCTGCGACCAAGGTGGTGAATGCATGTTGCAAGATATGTCCGTCGGCTACGGTGGCGGTCATTCGCGCTATCAAGAAGAGAAGCGCATGGTCTTGAGCAAAGACATTGGTCCTTTGGTCTCGGCCGAAGAGATGAGTCGTTGCATCAACTGCACCCGTTGTGTGCGTTTCGGGCAAGAGATCGGTGGCAAGATGGAGTTGGGACAAGCGTTCCGCACCGAGCATGCCGAGATCATGTCCTTTGTTTCCGGCACGGTCGATTCCGAACTGTCCGGCAACATGATCGATCTGTGCCCAGTCGGTGCACTCACCAGCAAACCTTTCCGCTACAAAGCACGCTCATGGGAATTGTCGCGTCGTCGCTCAATCAGCGCACATGACAGTCTAGGTTCCAATCTGGCGGTGCATACCAAGAACAATCAAGTGTTGCGTGTCCTCCCTATCGATAACGAAGACATCAACGAATGCTGGTTGTCGGACAAAGATCGTTTCGCCTATGAAGGGCTGAACACAGCAGATCGCTTGACCAAGCCGATGATCAAGCAAGACGGCAAGTGGCAAGAAGTCGAATGGCAAGTCGCCCTTGAATATGCAGCGAACGGTTTGCGTCACATCGCGAATGGTGCAGGGGCTGAACAGCTCGGTGCATTGGCTACAGGTGGCTCTACCTTGGAAGAGATGTATCTGCTGCAAAAACTCATGCGCGGCATGGGCAGCAACAACGTCGATTTCCGTTTGCGTCAGTCCGACTTTAGTGCTGATGGAAAACAACAAGGCGCCCCTTGGTTGGGATTTTCGGTCGCAGATATCAGTCGTGCCGATCGCTTGCTGATCGTTGGGAGCTTCCTACGCAAGGACCATCCTGTGCTGGCTGCTCGCATCCGCCAAGCAGTGAAGAAAGGGCTGCAAGTCAGCCTGATCCATTCTGCTGATGACGACCAACAGATGAACATTGCTCACAAGACTATCGTTGCCCCCGATGCACTGGTGAATACATTGTCGCAAGTGGCACAAGCTGTTGCGGCAAAACAAACCGAAGGTATCGCTGGAAGCTTGAGTAGCGGTGAACGCGTAGCGGTGTTGTTGGGTAACTTTGCACAACAACATCCTCAAGCGGCTCAGATTCAGACATTGGCGCAACAGATCGCGACCGCGACTCACGGCAAGTTTGGTTTCTTGGGAGAAGCTGCGAATAGCGTTGGTGGTTATATCGCACAAGCTATCCCTGGTGCTAAGGGGTTGAATGCAGCATCGATGATGGCATCACCTCGTAAAGCCTATGTGTTGTTGAACGTTGAAGCAGAGTTGGATTGTGCCAATCCACAACAAGCAATGGCCGCATTGCAGTCTGCTGATACCGTCATCGTATTGTCAGCCTACAAGAATAAGGCGCTGGATTACGCCGACGTGTTGTTGCCAGTCACACCGTTCACCGAGACTTCAGGCACCTTTATCAGCACTGAAGGTCGCGTACAAAGCTTCAAGGGCGCAGTGAAACCTTTGGGTGAGGCGCGCCCCGCTTGGAAGGTGTTGCGTGTGTTGGGCAATCTGCTCAAGGTGGATGGATTCGATTTCGACACCTCCGAGGCAGTTCGTGATGAAGCACTCAAAGGCGTGGACGTATCGACAAAATTGAACAATGCCATCACGGGTGTCGAAGTAAAAGTTGAAGCGTCTGCAGCGGGTCTGCAGCGCGTGAGCGATGTGCCTATCTATATGACGGATGCTGTCGTGCGTCGCTCTGCGCCTTTGCAGGCGACTGCTGATGCTGCGACCCCGCAAGTCTGGATGCATAGCGAAGAGTTGAACAACATCGGTGTGAAATCTGGCATGAACGTCAAAGTCAGCCAAGGCTCAGGCAGCGTCAAATTGGCATGCCGTGCCGACGATAAGTTGCCCAAGGGCGTGGTGCGAATCGCGGCAGGTCATTCAGCGACCGCAGCACTGGGTGCGATGTTCGGAACGATCACAGTGGAGCGCGCATGATGGAGCTGCTACAAACATTACAATTGCTGGGGCAGGACCTACTTGGACCGGCGTGGCTCCCAGTTTGGACCGCCATCAAGATCATGGTCATCATCTTGCCGATCATGGGTGGGGTGGCTTACCTGACCTTGGCAGAACGCAAGGTGCTCGGATTCATGCAGATCCGTCCAGGCCCGAACCGTGTGGGATATTGGGGTCTGTTGCAACCCGTTGCCGATGGCCTCAAGTTGCTGACCAAAGAATTCATCATTCCTACTGGGTCGACTA
>JAVBYP010000244.1 GCA_030823965.1 Sideroxydans sp. | reverse complement strand
TTGTCGGCAGCCGGATAGACGCCTGCATTGTTGATGAGCAGGTCTATCGCCTCATCGGCCAGCGCGCGCGCTAGTTGCTCGATCTGCGCATGGTCGGTGACGGTCAGGGCATGGAGTTGGATGAGGTCGGGATATCGTGCTGCCAGTTTGTTGAGCGCATCCGCTTTGCTGGGTTCACGGCAACACGCCAAGACACGCCAGCCAGCCGCCGCGTATTGATTGCAGAATTCCAAGCCGATTCCTCGGTTGGCGCCTGTGATGAGTAGTGTCTTCATGCTGTCTCCCTTTTGTTCACGATCGAGCCGAAGATTAGCAGTAAGGCCCCTCCCCGCCTATAGAGCAAATGTGCGGATACCCCCAGATCATCAGGGGAATCATGCCAACGCAGACTGCATTTAAGTGTGTGCGGTGCTAAGATGCGCCGCGCTGAAGCTTGTTTATTCAGCGTGTGTGTAGCATCGGTATTCATTCTGATCGGGTTCCCGTTGAACACTTTGACTGCCAGCTTCCTGAAGCTGCTCCTTCTCTTTTTGTTTTTCGTTCCGCCGCTGGCGAAGGCGGCGGATGTTTTGCGCGTGTCTGATCTGCCGGCGGGTTCGCTCGGTGTGCATGCGGTTCAGTTGGTCGAGGGCGATGCGGAGCTAGGGCTGGACGAGGCGCTGGCGCAGTTACAGGCAGGCGGCTTCGAACCGGTGGCGATGCCGGTGCCGGATTTCGGTATCGGGTCCCGCCCGGTGTGGCTGCATCTGGCGCTGGATAACGATACGGGTGCAGTGCAGCAGCGCATGTTGCAGGCAGGCGTGACTTGGCTGGATCGGCTGGATGTGTATGTGGTGCATGCGGATGGTAGCCGCCATGCGGTGCATACCGGAGATGAGCAACCGGATGCACCGGGACTGACGCCAGGCATCGGCTATGTGTTGCCGTTGCAGTTGCCGCCGGGACGCAGCGAGCTGTTGTTGCGGGTGGCATCGGTCGATCCGATGGCGCTGCCGGTGGAGTTACTGACGCCTGACGCCTATGCGACGATCAGGCTGCAGTTCGGTTATTTCTATGGTTTCTTCTTCGGTTTCCTGATCGCGCTGGGCGCTTATAACCTGCTGCTGTTCATTGGGACGCGCGAGCGCAGCTATCTATATTATTCATTGGCGTTGCTGAGTGTGTTGTTCTGCAACGTGGCTTACACCGGGCATGGCGCGGGCTGGCTGTGGCCGCAGTCCACGGATTTTCAGCGCTATGTGATCTTGGTCGCGATGGTGATCTACAACCTATTCGGGCTGCTGTTCGCTTCGCGCTTCCTGAATCTGGCGCAGTATCTGCCGCGCACCCAGCGCGTGGTGTGCTGGAGCATGGGCATCGCCGCCGGCGGCATGTTGTTGGCAGTGGTGATGGGCAGCCAGTTGCTGGCAGGTTTGCTGGCTTTCGTGAGCATGAGCGCCTTCTCGGCGGGGATGTTCGCGCTGGGTGTGGTCAGCGTCTGGAGACAGCGGCCCTCCGCGCGCTATTTCCTTTTCGCCACCTTCTTCGGCATGCTGGGCGTGGGACTCACCGCGCTGGCGGTGTGGGGCAAGATCCCGTTCGGTTTACTCACTTTCCACGCGGGCGAGATCGGGTTGGTGATCGAGGCGACCTTGCTGGCGCTGGCTTTGGCGCAATGGATGCGCCAGCACCGTGAGGCACGTTATCTAGCTGAACAGGTGGCGCGGCAGGATGCGCTCACCCAGTTGAACAACCGGCGCGCGTTCCTTGAGGCAGCGCATCCGCTGCTAGACACGGCGGCGCGATACGACCGGCCGCTGAGTCTGGTGATGATGGACATCGACCACTTCAAATCCATCAACGACCGCTACGGGCACAAGACCGGCGACGAGGCGTTAGTGGCAGTGGCCAATCTGCTGAAGCGTATGTCTCGCAGCAGCGATGTGGTGGCGCGCTGGGGCGGCGAAGAGTTCATCCTGTTGTTGCCGGAGAGCGATGTGCATCAGGCCGCCAACCATGCGGAGCGCTTGCGGCGTGGGATGAGCGAAATGCGTGTTCTGTCGGGGGATAGCGTGTTGACGATGACTTCCAGCTTCGGCATCGCGGGCCGTACACCGGATATGTCGCTGGAAGCCATGATCGATGCGGCGGATGCGTTGCTGTATGAGGCCAAACGGCGCGGGCGCAACCAAGTCTGCAGCATACCTTTACCCTCAGACCTATTGAGTCCGGATCCAATTATCGCTTCGCACTCGGTCTCGTAGATAACACCTCTATGCAGTGCCGATATCTCAGGGTCGATTCTTTTTTCCTTAGGGTACTTCCTGTTTGAATGGACTGCGTTCGTTCAATTCCTCTACATATTCCGCAAGCGCCGTGGCTTCTTGTTGAAGATAGCTCTCCACTGCCTTTGAGAATTGCGGATGTGCCAGCCAATGGGCAGAGTGTGTGGTGACGGGCAAAAAGCCGCGTGACAATTTGTGTTCGCCGCCTGCCCCGCCCTCGAATGTCTTGATCCCGTGAGTGATGCAGTATTCGATAGCTTGGTAGTAGCAGACTTCGAAATGTAGCCCCGAGTGGAATTCAAAAGTGCCCCACGAGCGCCCGTACAAGGCTTGATCGGTCTTGTAGTTGAGTGCGCTGGCGATGGGGCGACCTTCGCGTGAGGCGATGACCAGCAAGGTGTTCTTGGGTAATGCATTGCCAAGTCGCTGAAAGAAATCAGCGTTGAGTTGATGGGGTGAGTTATACAGTTGCGCGGTATGAAGATAGCAGGAGCCAAAGAAAGCCCAGTGTTCGGGTGTCGCTTCTTCTCCGCTGAGGCATTGCAGTTCGATCCCGGCTTCCTGCACTTTGCGTCGTTCTTGTTTGATGCGCTTGCGTTTGTCGCGACTGAGTGTGGCGAGGTATTCGTCAAAGTCGCGATAGCCGGGGTTCTGCCAATGGAACTGAACATCTTGGCGCAACATCATGCCTTGCGACTGGGCTTCTTTCAGATCACTTTCATTCAGGAATAGACAATGCAGAGAAGACACGCCGATGTCTTTTGCGTATTGCAATCCCTGCGTCAGCAGCAAGCTGCGTATCTCGTTGGAAGCCGCCAAGAATCTTGCCCCTGTCACTGGCGTGAAGGGAACGGCACACAATAACTTGGGGTAATAACGCAAGCCGTGTTGTTGATAGGCATTGGCCCAAGCGAAGTCGAACACGTGTTCGCCGAAGGAGTTCATCTTGAGGTAGAGCGGCATCGCGCCGACCAATTTGGCGTCCTGCCACAAGGTGAGGAGTTGCGATCTCCAACCATATTGCGGCATGGCGCACCCGCTTTCTTGCAGTGCAAGAAAGAATGCGTGCGAGAGCATGGGGTCTCCACCGGTCAACGCATCCCATTCGGCTGAAGGGATATGCGCGATGTCGTCGATGATCTTTAAGGTTGGGAGATGCATTGAGGATCAAAGCGAGGGAAACGAATGCCCCCTCGCGATGAAGCTTACTTCTGTGTCTTTACGATACTCATCGCCGCTGCGACCATGCTCCCCATCTCGGCCATATTGCCCGGCAGGATGAGAGTGTTGCCTTCTTTGGCGACATTCCCAAAAGCTTCGACGTACTTCTCGGCGACCTTGAGGTTGACGGCATCCATACCGCCGGGTGACTGGATGGCTTGGGCGACTTGTTGGATGGCTTGCGCAGTGGCGGTGGCCACGGCGATGATCGCTGCGGCCTCGCCTTGTGCGGTGTTGATGGCGGCTTGCTTCTCCCCTTCCGAGCGTTGGATGAAGGCTTCGCGTTCACCGGTGGCGATGTTGATCTGTTCTTGTTTGCGGCCTTCGGAAGCGGCGATCAAGGCGCGCTTCTCACGTTCGGCGGTGATCTGCGCTTGCATGGCGTGCAAGATCTCTTTGGGCGGTGTCAGGTCTTTGATCTCATAACGCAACACTTTGACACCCCAGCTAGTCGCAGCTTCGTCCAGTGCGGCGACCACGGCGCGATTGATGTCGTCGCGCTCTTCGAAGGTCTTGTCCAATTCCATCTTGCCGATGACCGAACGCAAGGTGGTCTGTGCCAGTTGGGTGATGGCCATGATGTAGTTGCTGGTGCCGTAAGATGCCAACCGAGGATCAGTCACTTGGAAATACAAGATGCCGTCCACTTGCAGCTGGGTGTTGTCTTTGGTGATACAGACCTGGCTGGGTACGTCGAGCGGTACTTCTTTGAGCATGTGCTTGTAGGCGACACGGTCGATGAATGGGATGACGATGTTCAGGCCCGGTGTCAGCGCCGAGTGGAATTTGCCAAGACGCTCGACCACCCAAGAGTTTTGTTGAGGGACGACTTTGAGCGCCTTGATGACAAAGATGATGGCCGCAGCCAGTATGAACAGAGCGATTTCCATGTTGCCTCCTTATTGTTTGTGATGTGTGAGCACCAGACCAGAACC
>JAVBYP010000051.1 GCA_030823965.1 Sideroxydans sp. | reverse complement strand
GTCGAAGGTGACCTGACCGTCAAAGGCGTGACCAAACCCGTGAAGCTCACCGTGAACTCGTTCATGTGCATGCCTCATCCGATGGTCAAGAAAGAAGCCTGCGGCGCGACCGCCACAGCCAAGATCAAACGTTCTGATTTCGGCGTGAGCAAGGGTGTGCCTTATGTCGGCGACGAGATCACGCTGACCATCCCTGTCGAAGCGATCAAGCAATAACAGCCACACCACCCCTCCCGATCGGGAGGGGAATTTGAAGTGACGCACAAAGGAACAGATATGACTGCAACATTATTCACCCCGACCACCCTAGGCAAACTGCAACTCAAGAACCGTGTCGTGATGGCACCGCTAACGCGTTCGCGCGCAACGGACAATGTCCCCAACGCCTTGTTGGAGACTTATTACAAGCAGCGCGCAGGAGCCGGCCTCATCATCACTGAAGGTACATCGCCATCAGCCAACGGCTTGGGTTACGCACGCATCCCCGGCATGTTCTCCGATGCACAAGTGGCCGGATGGAAGCGTGTGAACGACGGCGTGCATGCGGCGGGCGGCAAGATATTCGTACAACTGATGCATACCGGTCGCGTAAGTCACCCAGCCAATATGGCTGCCGGCTCCAAGATCGTTGCACCTTCCGCTGTCGCGCTAGCAGGCGACATGTGGACCGACACCAACGGCATGCAGCCTCACCCGGTACCGAACGAGATGACTGAAGAGGACATCACGACCGCCATCGCCGAATATGCAAACGCTTCCAAGCGCGCCATCGAAGCGGGCTTTGATGGGGTCGAGTTGCACGCTGCCAACGGCTACCTCATCGACCAGTTCCTCAACACTGCCACTAACCTACGTACCGACCAGTGGGGCGGTAGCGTGGAGAACCGCATCCGCTTCGCCGTAGAGGTCGCCAAAGCTTCTGCTGCTGCCATCGGGGCAGAGCGTATCGGCATGCGCATCTCACCTTACGGTGCATTCAACGGCACCGCACCTGATGCCAAGATGGATGCGTTGTATCTGCGTTTAGTGGAAGAGTTGAACGCCATCGGTCTGGTGTACATCCACGTGGTGGACCACAGCTCGATGGGTGCGCCCGAAGTCAGCGCGGAATTGAAAGCCAAGATACGCGCCAATTTCAAAGGCAAGTACATCTTGTCAGGAGGCTACGATGCCGCACGTGCGAATGCCGATCTGGATTCACAGAAAGGCGACCTCGTCTCATTTGGTCGTCCGTTCATCTCCAACCCAGATTTGGTCGCGAAGTTGCAAAGTGGTGCGGCACTCACTGCGCCAGATTTCAGCACCTTCTACACACCGGGTGAAAAGGGATACACGGATTATTGAACCTCGACCAAGGACGGATGAATCATGCAAATCGAGATCTGGTCAGATGTGATCTGCCCTTGGTGTTACATCGGCAAGCGACGCTTCGAAGCAGCGCTTGCCGCTTTTCCGCATAAAGAAAAAGTGACTGTGATTTGGCGTAGTTTCGAGCTAGATACCCAGTCTCCATCACAATATTCCGAGACATTGATCGAGATGTTGTCCCGCAAGTATCACGTCTCACTGCAAGAAGCGGAGAACATGAATACACGCGTATCGTCTCTCGCCAAAGAGGTCGGGCTGGACTATCGCTTGAGCGAGGCACGCCCCGGCAACACCTTTGATGCACATCGTCTGTTGCATTTCGCCGCTTCCCGCCAGTTAGGAGATATGGCGATGGAGCGTCTCATGCACGCCTATTTTTCCGAAGCACTTCCTGTTGGAGACCGAGCCGCCCTGGCTAACCTTGCGCCTGAATTCGGCATCACCAGCAAAGACGCGATGGCGATGTTTGAAAGTGATGGCTTTGTTGAAGCAGTTCGTGCAGACGAAACACGAGCGTCCGCATTGGTCATCTCTGGCGTGCCGTTCTTCGTCATCGACGGAAAGATTGGCATCTCAGGTGCACAGCCCGTCGAAGTGTTCGCTGACGCACTGAGACAGAGCATGCAACCTAGTTAAGATTTCTCACCCTGTCTTCACGCTCTGTCAACTTGCGTGATTGGCATCGCGGGATTAATGTTCTTAACATAGTGGATACATCAAAGATTCATATCTTCGCGATACATTTCTGCTCACCCTTTCTCAACTCTTGCTCGAATCGAAATCATGAAAACTGCAACCAATCCTTTGTCCGACGACGAAGTCATGCGTATGCACGCCTATTGGCGCGCCTGTAACTACCTCGCCGCCGGCATGATCTATCTACGCGACAACCCGCTGCTCGACCAACCGCTGGCTCCCGAGCACATCAAACATCGCTTGCTCGGCCACTGGGGCGCGAGCCCGGGTTTGGCTTTCACCTACATCCACATGAACCGCCTCATCAACAAATATGATCTGAGCGCGATCTTCATGGCGGGCCCCGGACACGGCGCACCCGGCGTATTGGGACCGGTGTATCTGGAAGGACGCTACAGCGAGGTGTACCCAAACAAGGCCGAGAACACCGAAGGTATGAAAGAGTTCTTCAAAGAATTCTCCTTCCCCGGCGGCATCGGTAGCCATTGCACACCCGAGACTCCTGGCTCAATCCACGAAGGCGGCGAGCTGGGTTACAGCGTGTCGCACGCGTTCGGCGCGGCGTATGACAACCCCGACCTCATCGTCACCGTGATGGTGGGCGATGGCGAATCTGAGACCGCACCTCTCGCCACCTCATGGCACTCCAACAAGTTCTTGAACCCCATCCGTGATGGCGCGGTATTGCCTGTGCTGCATTTGAATGGCTACAAGATCAACAACCCGACCATCCTCGCGCGTATCTCGCACGAGGAGTTGGAGAACCTGTTCAAGGGCTATGGCTGGACACCGTATTTCGTCGAAGGCAGCGACCCCGAGACTATGCACCAAGCCATGGCTGCAACGATGGAAGCGTGCGTGCTTGAGATTCGTCGCATCCAACAAGAAGCGCGCAGCAGTGGCAAACCGACACGTGCACGTTGGCCGATGATCGTGCTGCGTTCGCCTAAAGGTTGGACAGGCCCGAAAGAAGTGGATGGCAAAAAGGTAGAAGGTTTCTGGCGCTCGCACCAAGTGCCTATCGGCGACGTGAAGACACCGGAACATTTTGCCAAACTGGAAGAATGGCTGAAGAGCTACAAGGTAGAGGAGTTGTTCGACAAGAACGGCACCTTGCTACCCGAGCTGAAAGCCTTGGCCCCCAAAGGAGAGCGCCGCATGAGTGCGAACCCACATGCCAATGGCGGCCTATTGCGCAAAGCCCTGCACATGCCGGATTGCAAAGATTACGCCGTGGAAGTGACTAAGCCCGGCACCACCGTTGCAGAGAACACACGCCCGCTCGGCAAGTTCTTGCGTGACATCATGCGCGACAACATGCACAACTTCCGCGTGTTCGGCCCAGACGAGAACAGCTCGAACAAACTCGACAACATCTACGAGGTGAGCAAGAAGACGTGGATGGCTGATCTGCTGCCGGAAGATGCGGGTGGCGGTGAACTATCGCCTGATGGTCGTGTGATGGAGATGTTGTCCGAACACACGTTGGAAGGATGGCTGGAAGGTTATCTGCTCACGGGTCGCCATGGTTTCTTCTCCACTTATGAAGCCTTCGTTCACGTCATCGACTCGATGTTCAACCAACATGCGAAATGGTTGGCGATGTCCAAAGAAGTGCCGTGGCGCGCGCCTGTCTCGTCTCTGAACCTACTCATCACTTCCACCGTGTGGCGGCAAGACCACAACGGCTTCACCCACCAAGATCCCGGCTTCCTTGACCTGGTGGTGAACAAGAGCCCCGAGGTGACACGTATCTATCTGCCGCCCGATGTGAACTGTTTGCTGACCGTCGCCGACCATTGTTTGAAGAGTACCGATTACATCAACGTCATCGTGTGCGACAAACAGAAGCATCTGCAATTCTTGGACATGGATGCGGCGACCAAACATGTCAGCAAGGGCATCGGCATCTGGGATTGGGCGAGCAACGACCAAGGCAGCGAACCCGATGTGGTGATGGCCAGTGCGGGTGACATCCCAACCAAAGAGGCTTTAGCGGCTGTGGTGTTGTTGCGCGAACACTTCCCTACCTTGAAGGTGCGTTTCATCAACGTGGTCGACCTATACAAACTCACCCCAGCGAGTGAACATCCACACGGCCTGACTGACCGCGATTTTGACAGCCTGTTCACCTTGGACAAGCCCGTGATGTTCAACTTCCACGGCTACCCTTGGCTCATCCACCGCCTCGCTTATCGTCGCAACAATCACAAGAACTTCCACGTGCGCGGCTACAAAGAGAAAGGCAGCATCAACACACCGCTAGAATTGGCGATACAGAACCAGATCGACCGCTTCAGCTTGGTCATCGACATCATCGACCGCATCCCAGCCTTGCATGTGGCTGGTGCGCACGTGAAAGAGAAGATGCTGAACAAA
>JAVBYP010000043.1 GCA_030823965.1 Sideroxydans sp. | reverse complement strand
GTTCGCCTCGGACAATACGATGCACTGGAAGTACGCGGACCGAACGTTATGCTGGGTTACTGGAACAACGAGGTGGCGACCAAAGAGATGTTGCGTAGCGATGGCTGGCTCAACACGGGCGATGTGGTGCGCATCGATGAACAAGGCCGCATCACCATCACCGGACGCATCAAAGAGATCATCGTGTTGTCCAATGGTGAGAAGGTGCCGCCTAGCGATATGGAGACGGCCATCCTCGCCGATCCGCTGTTCGAACAAGTGATGGTGGTCGGTGAAGGTAAGCCGTATCTTGGACTACTGGCCGTGGTGAACCATGACCGCTGGCGCGCCGCCATGCATGAACGCGGACTTGCTGCCGACTGGCCCGCCAGCTTGCACGCATCGCAATCCAAAGCCTATGCGCTGCAACGTGTGACGCAACTCATCCAGTCCTTCCCCGGATACGCCCGCATCCGCCGCATCGCCTTGTTGAACGAGGCGTGGAGCATCGAGAACGGACTGCTGACCCCCACGCTGAAAGTTAAACGTGCCAAAGTACTTGAACATTTCCACAAGGACTACCAAGACCTGTACGACGGTTATTAAGTGGCCGCCCTCATCGACCAGCGATGAGGGGTGTTTCAGAATTCGTATTTGAGAAAGATTGCGACTGACCCCCTCCCCGATTTGGGGGTCATACCCACCCTTTGGAGTAATTGACTAATTCAATCAAGTAAGTTTGAATGGCGACCCATCAATTTGAATCAAAAGGAAACATCATGCAGATACCAGCACGAGATGGTGACGGATACCTAGTGGATATGAGTGACTGGACGCCCGAGATCGGACGCGCCATGGCTGAGGCCGATGGTTATGAATTGAACGATAAGAAGTGGGAACACATCGAGAAGGCTCGCCAGTTCTTCGAAGAGTTCGGCTCCGTTCCACCGATCCGAAAATTCGCTAAACACATCGACGAAGATCAAAAAGAGTTGTTCGACCTGTGGATGACAGGACCGATGAAACCTATCACCAAATACGGTGGGATGCCGAAACCGACTGGATGTGTCTAAACCCTAGGCTTGGCATGCGCTGGACGGAACACCTTGCATTGTTCAGCATCTGCTTCTAGGTAAGCACCCTCGATAAGATCGATGCAATAAGGGACGGCAGGGAATACCGCGTTCAGGCAGTCATCGATGGCAGAGGGTTTTCCTGGCAGATTGATGATCAGGCTCTTGCCGCGTATGCCTGCAGTCTGGCGCGACAAGATCGCCGTCGGTACGAACTTGAGTGAGGCAGCACGCATCAATTCGCCGAAACCCGGCATCATCTTCTCGCATACAGCTTCGGTCGCTTCCGGTGTCACGTCTCTCAACGCCGGGCCGGTGCCTCCTGTAGTTACGACCAGCGAACATCCCTCGGCATCGCACAATGCAATGAGCGTCTGTTCGATCAAGGCCTGCTCATCGGGGATCACGCGCGTCACCGCTTCCCACGGGCTGGTCAATACTCGCGTGAACCAGTCGCGCATCGCGGGACCGCCCTTGTCTTCGTATTCGCCGCGACTAGCGCGGTCTGAGATGGTCACGAAACCGATACGTGCTTTCATCAACACTCCCCACCCGCTTCAGATTGAAATGCGGTGCCGTCCAACAACTGCACCGTCACTTGCTCGCCTGCCGCAATGCCTTTGCTTTCCGCCGGAACCACCATCAGACCTTCCGCCATCGCCATCGAACGCAGGATGCCGCTGCCTTGATCGCCGGTCGGTGTCGCCACCAACGCACCCGCCTCCTTGCGCAACATCACGCGCACGAACTCGGTGCGGATGTGCTTGTGTTTGACGTCGCGCGACAATTTGGCCGTCACCGTTGTTCTGAAATGCTTGTGATGCCCCATGATGCAGCGTAACGCAGGGCCGATGAATTCTTCGAAGCAGACCATGCTCGACACAGGATTACCCGGTATCCCGAACACCCAAGTCAACGGCGCGACACCGAACGCCATCGGGTGTCCCGGCTTCATCTGCACACGCCAGAACTTCATCTGCACACCCAGCGCTTCCAACGTGGGGCGCACATAGTCATGCACACCGACTGAAGTACCGCCAGACACCAGCAACACATCGAACTGCAGACCGCGTTGCAGCATCTCTTTCAGATGGGTCGGCTCATCGCGTGCGATGCCCAACAACACGGGCGCGATGCCCAGCGCCTGCACCTGTGCCATCAAGGCGTAACTGTTGGCATCGGGGATCTTGTTGGCATCGAAAGGATCGCTCAACCCTTCCAACTCGTCGCCGGTGGATAGGATCGCCACGCGCGGTTGGCGATACACGGAAACCTGTGCCGCCTTCACCATCGCCAACATCCCCACCACACCCGGCGTGATCGTCGTTCCTGCCTGTAACACTACTTCGCCCGTTCGCATGTTCTCGCCACGGTCGCGGATGTCGTTACGTGTTTTCACGCTGACATCGATCCGCACACGACCATCGGATAAAGCCTGCGTATCCTCCACACGGATCACCGCATCCGCCCCTTGTGGAACGGGTGCGCCAGTCATGATGCGCGCGCACTGCCCCGCTCCCACCACCTTGGTCGGCATGTCGCCTGCCTTGATGTCCTCGATCACTTCCAGCACGGTCGGCACATTCGCCACGTCCGCACTGCGGATGGCAAAACCGTCCATCGCCGATACATCGTAAGGTGGCTGATCGCGGTTCGCCTGCACATCCTCCGCCAACACGCGCCCCAACGCCTGCTGCAAGGGCACAGACTCCGCACCCAGCTGTTTCATTGCTTCGATGACGCATCGCTGCGCCGCTGCCACCGTCAAACCGTCCATCACTTCTCCATTGCCGTCGCCAGATCCTGCGGCGTATCCAGATCGAAAAAACTGCGCAGGTGCGGATCGAACACACGCAACTCCGCTTCACTCACTTCGCGCACATCCAGCCTGCGCAACACACCACGCAAACTCCTATCCCCACTCGCCAGACTCGCTCGCATCGTCTCCAGCGCACTCGCCGCATAGAAAGCCGCCAACGGTTGCGGATGTCCACCGATAACGGGGACAATCGCCTGATGCTGGTCGCGCAATGCCGCCAAACCCCGCACCACTTCCGCCGTCACGAACGGCATATCACACGCCACCGCGAACACCCACGGCGTATCCACCTGCGCCATCCCAGCCACCAGTCCAGCCAATGGCCCCGCATCTACTTGTTCATCGCATACTTGCGGTGATTCGACACCCTCGCGCGGCTGTCGCACACTCACGATCACTTTCGAAAAACTCTGCCGCATCGTCGCCGTCACACGATCCAACAGACTCACTCCCTCCAGCAACAGCGCTGCCTTGTCCTGCCCCATGCGGCGCGAATCACCACCGGCGAGAATGAGTGCGGTGCAATCAGAGATCATTTTGCTGCAAGACGAAATCAGCGATGCCACTCACCTCATCTAAGCCAAAGTGAGGCAACTGCGGATACACCTCGTCCATGTCGGTGACGATGGCGATCAGTCCGTCTTCGACACTGCAACGCGGCGGCTTGTCGCACTCGCGGCGTAACACCTCGATCTTCACGCCCGGCGCAAGAGAGAAACCCTCCACCAGCACCACGTCCGCCTCGCCCAAGAATCGCTCAGCCAACTGCTGCGGCTCACGTCGTTCGACATCGCTGGCGACCAACTGCACACCGCCCTGCGTCACCAGCATACTCATCGCCGCCCCTGCCTGCGTATAGCGCCAGCTGTCCTTACCCGGCGTATCGAGTTGAACTGAATGGTGTGCATGCTTGATGGTCGCCACGCGCAAGCCGCGCTGTGTCAATTCGCGCACCAGCTTTTCGATCAGAGTGGTTTTGCCGGAACCGGAATGGCCGACGAAAGTGATCACGGGTGAGGTGTGACCCATGCGTCCCCCTGCGGCGTGATCTCTTTCTTCCAGATCGGCACACGCTGTTTGAGTTCGTCGATCATCCAGCGACAAGCATCGAAAGCGGCAGCGCGGTGTTCGGCACCTGCGGCGATGAAGACGATGTTGTCTCCTGCTTTGACGGTGGTGACGCGATGCACGATGCGCGCATCTAGCAATCCGAATCTGGCGATGGCTTCCTCGCGAAGCGTGCGCATCTCGGATAGCGCCATGCTGCCATAGGCTTCGAAACTGATCTCGCTGACGCTATGCCCTGCGGAAAAATCTCGCGCACAACCAAGGAAGGTGGCGATGCCACCCATGCGGGTGGAGCTGGCCTTGAGTGCGGCGATCTCTTCGTCTTGCGAGAAGTCTTCTGGCTGGATGCGGACGGGTTCGCTCATGACTCAACCTCCACTAAACTTCGCCATGAACGCGATTTCATCACCATCCTGTAGCGCGATTTGTTTGTCCCGCACCTGCTGCTGATTAACTGCGAAGAAGCTCACGATGCTGAGAGCACCCGGATGTTGCATACCGATGTCG
>JAVBYP010000014.1 GCA_030823965.1 Sideroxydans sp. | reverse complement strand
GCATACGTGAACCAGCCATGCCTTCGAACAAGATAGAAGGTGTCTCTTGCACTTCCACCATCACGAAGCGCGCTTCAAATTGCTCTGATTGGTTACGCGCAAAGTGCGCCCAGTTCTCTGCACCGGGGATGATCTCGTGCAGGTTGCTCATCATCTGGCAGCCGTTACACACGCCGAGTGCGAAGGTGTCGTTGCGTTTGAAGAAGGCTTCGAACTCGTCACGCGCACGCGGATTGAACAGGATGGATTTTGCCCAGCCCTCGCCCGCACCCAATACGTCACCGTAAGAGAATCCGCCGCAGGCGACCACGCCCTTGAAGTCTTGCAGCTTCACACGACCGCTGATGACGTCACTCATGTGCACGTCCACCGCAGCGAAGCCCGCGCGGTCGAATGCGGCGGCCATCTCCACATGGCCGTTCACGCCCTGCTCGCGCAGGATAGCCATCTTGGGACGTGACTTGAGCAACGCAGGTGCGGTGTTCTCGTTGAGGTCGTAGGTGAGCTGGGCATGTAGGCCAGCATCCTTCGCATCCAAGATGCGGTCGAACTCTTGTTGAGCGCACGCAGGGTTGTCGCGTAGCTTTTGGATCTGGTAGGTCGTCTCAGACCAGATGCGACGTAACGCGATGGCGTTCTCACTAAACAGGGTCGCTTTGCCGCGTGTGATGTTGATGTTGCCGCTGGTGTTGAGGCGCGCCACTTCGTGCACGTTGCTCAGCCCTGCCTCATCGCACTGCACGAAGATGTCGGCCAGGTCGGCACGGCGCACTTGCACCAATGCGCCCAACTCTTCGTTGAACAGGATGCCGAGGTCGTCGCCCTTGCATTCGTCCACGCGGATATCCACACCGATGTGCGAAGCGAAGCTCATCTCGCACAGTGCCGCCAGCATGCCGCCGTCGGAACGGTCGTGATAGGCCAGCAACTTGCCTTCGCGGTTCATACGTTGGATGACATCGAAGAAGGCTTTGAGATTCTTGGCATCGTCCACGTCCGGTGCCACATCGCCCACTTGTTTGTATACCTGCGCCAAGGCGGAACCGCCCATGCGGTTCTGACCTGCGCCCAAGTCGAACAGCAACACGACGGTGTCGGTGTCAGCTACCAATTGTGGGGTGAGTGTGTCGCGCACGTCGCTGCACGTTGCGAAGGCGGTGATGATGAGCGACAACGGTGCGGTGACGGCTTTGTGTTGCTCGCCGTCCTTCCATGTCGTCTTCATCGACATCGAATCTTTACCAACCGGGATACTGATGCCGAGCTGCGGGCACAGTTCCATGCCGACGGCTTTCACGGTGTCGAACATAGCGGCGTCTTCGCCGTGGTGTCCGGCAGCAGCCATCCAGTTGGCGGAGAGTTTGATGTCGCCGATCTTGTCGATACGCGCAGCGGCGATGTTGGTGATTGCCTCACCGATAGCCATGCGGCCCGAGGCTGGCGCATTGACGACAGCGATAGGTGTACGTTCGCCCATGGCGAAGGCTTCACCCAGATAGGTGTTGTAACCCAGTGTGGTGACGGCAACGTCAGCTACCGGCACTTGCCACGGACCGACCATCTGGTCGCGTGCGGTGAAGCCACCCACGGTGCGGTCGCCGATGCTGATGAGGAAAGTCTTGTCGGCCACGGATGGCAGACGCAACACACGCTCGACAGCGTCTTTCAACATGATGTTGCTGGTATCGAACTTGGGCAGTGTCACTTGCTCGCGCTTCACGTTGCGCGTCATCTTGGGCGGCTTGCCCAGCAACACGGAGAGCGGCATATCGACTGCGTTATTGGCGAACTCTTCGTCATGCACGATGAGTTGATCTTCGCTGATGGCTTTACCCAACACGGCGAACGGGCAACGCTCACGTTCACACATCGCGGCGAACTCATCCAGACGTTCGGCAGGGATCGCCAGCACGTAACGCTCTTGCGATTCGTTGCTCCATATCTGCATCGGCGTCATGCCGCGCTCTTCGTTCGGCACGTTACGCAGTTCGAAACGCGCGCCCTTGCCGCCGCCATGCACCAGTTCCGGTAGCGCGTTGGAAATACCACCCGCGCCTACGTCGTGGATGCTCAAGATAGGATTGTTGTCGCCCAGTTGCCAGCAACGGTCAATGACTTCCTGCGCACGACGTTGCATCTCTGGGTTGCCACGCTGCACGGAATCGAAGTCGAGGTTCTCTGCGTTCGCACCGGTATCCATACTGGATGCCGCGCCGCCGCCCAGACCGATGAGCATGCCGGGGCCGCCCAATTGAATGAGCAACGCGCCTTCTGGCAGATCGTGCTTGTGGGTGTGTTCCGCTTTGATGCTGCCCAGACCGCCCGCCAACATGATGGGCTTGTGATAGCCGCGCACTTCGCCGTTGACCTTCTCTTCAAAGGTGCGGAAATAGCCGGTGAGGTTAGGACGACCGAATTCGTTGTTGAACGCCGCGCCGCCGAGTGGGCCGTCGATCATGATCTGCAACGGAGTCGCGATACGACCTGGCTTGCCGATGGGGTCGACTTCCCACGGCTGTACGAAACCGGGAATGTTCAAGTTGGAGACGGTGAAACCGGTGAGACCTGCTTTGGGCTTGGAACCGGTGCCCGTTGCACCTTCGTCACGGATCTCGCCGCCACTACCGGTGGCCGCACCCGCGAATGGCGCGATGGCAGTCGGGTGGTTGTGCGTCTCCACCTTCATCAGGATGTGGGTCAGCTCTTTGCTGAATTCGTATGCACCACCCGCGCGTGGGTAGAAGCGCTCGATCTCTGCACCTTCGATGACGGAGGAGTTGTCAGAGTAGGCAACGACCGTGCCTTTGGGATGTAACTTGTGTGTGTTGCGGATCATGCCGAACAGCGAGATGGCTTGTGTCTCGTCGTCGATGATCCAATCTGCGTTGAATATCTTGTGGCGGCAGTGTTCTGAGTTGGCCTGCGCGAACATCATCAGTTCGACGTCGGTGGGGTTGCGTCCGAGCTTGTTGAAGTTCTCGACCAGATAGTCGATCTCGTCAATGGAGAGTGCCAGACCCAGTTCCTTGTTCGCGTTCTCCAGTGCGAGCTTGCCGCCCTTGAGGATGTCCACGCTGGACAGCGGCTGGGGGGTGCCATGTTTGAATATCTTGTCTTCGATACCGTCGATGTCGCTGACGACGGATTCGGTCATGCGGTCATGCAGCAATGGCAGTACGGCTTTCTTCTCGGCATCACTCAGGGCTTTGCCACTCTTGCTCTTGAGGTAGAACATGATGCCGCGTTCGATGCGTTTCACTTGGGACAGGCTGCAATGTTTGGCGATGTCGGTGGCTTTGGACGACCACGGTGAGATGGTGCCGAGGCGAGGGATGACCAACAGACTTTGTGACTTGCCTTCGATGTCCGGCTCACCTGCGTCGCTATCCAAGCTCAACAAACGGTTGAGCAAGGCGACTTCGTTCGCAGCCAATGGCGACGACAGTTCGGTGAAATAGACGTGCCGCGTGTCTTCGAGGGTGACGCCGGTTTTGGTGGCGTTCAGCGCGGTGCGCAGCTTGTCGAGACGGAAGGCGGAAAGAGCAGATTTACCAATCGAGGTGAAGAACATGACTCGGTCACTTTAGGGCAATTAGAACGGGGGCAGATTATAATGCAGCCGACCTCACAAACTCAGGGAAAACAGCATGAAAACTACCCCCATCACCCGCAAGCAAGTCGCCGCCTACCTCAAGCCCCGCCCTAAGGACAGCCACAAAGGCCTGTTCGGCACGGTGACGGTGATCGGCGGGGGCGACGGCATGATAGGCGCGCCCATATTGGCAGGCCGCGCCGCCTTGAAGATGGGCGCGGGTTGCGTGCATGTCGGCCTGCTGGCAGACAAGATGCCGCTGGTGGACATGCGGATGCCGGAATTGATGCTGCACCCCGCCAGTACCGCCCTGAAGAACAGCAAACCTGACGTGATCGTTTTGGGCTGTGGCTTGGGCCAAAGCCTTGCCGCACAGAAGGTCGTGTACGACGCCCTCCTCCTCGACGTGCCACTGGTGCTGGATGCGGATGCACTCAACATCATCGCCGACCGCCCTGACCTGCGCGGCATGCTACACACGCGCAAAGCCGCCACGGTGGTGACACCTCATCCCGGCGAAGCGGCCCGCTTGCTGGCTTGCAGCACGGAAGATATCCAGAAGGATCGCGCCGGCTCTGCCACACATCTAGTGAAACGCTTGAGCGCCAGTGTGGTGTTGAAAGGTGCAGGCAGCCTGATCGCCACGCGCGAAGGCAAGCTCTACCTCAACCAGACCGGCAACCCAGGCATGAGCGCCGCCGGCATGGGCGACGTGTTGAGCGGCATGATCGCTGCCTTCATCGCGCAAGGTTTGACTACGGATGAAGCGTCGCTGCTGGCAGTGCATCTGCACGGTGCAGCGGGCGATGAGTTAGCTAAACAAAATGCCACCATCGGCATGAGTGCGACCGAAGTGACCGAAT
>JAVBYP010000209.1 GCA_030823965.1 Sideroxydans sp. | reverse complement strand
CTATCGAGCAGACCGAGCAGATTGAGCATGGTGGATTTCCCAGAGCCGGACGGCCCCATGATGGAGATGTACTCGCCCGCATCCAGTCGCAAATCGATGTCGCGCAACGCGGAGACTTGCTGGTCACCGACGGTGAAGCTACGACTGACGTTTTGCAGTTCGATCATTGCGCAGGTTTGGCTTCTTCTTGAATGACCTTGGCACCCGCCTTCACACCCGCTCTATCCAAAGAAGACACCACTTGGTCGCCTTCCGACAAGCCAGACAAGACTTCAGCGAATTCCCAGTTGGAAAGCCCAGTCGTGAGTTTGCGTTCTTCCAATACGCCGTCCTTGTTCAACAACACGCGGTTACCTTCGAGCAATGTCTGTGTCGGGACACGCAAAACTTGAGGGCGCGCGTCATACACGATCTCGACATCGGCGCTGTATCCAACCAACAGATTCTCACCCTGCGCCAACTTGTCGAATTCCACCTCCACCTCGACGGTGCGCGCCTGCTTCTCAAGGTCGAGCACATAAGGTGCGATGCGGCGCACCTTGCCGCTAAAACTGCGTCCCTTGATGGCATCCAAGGTGATGCGACTGCTTTGGCCTATCTTGAGTTTGGCGGCATCCACCTCGTCAATGGGTGCGCTCACATAAAGACAGCTATCGTCGATAAGATCGATGGCAGGGATAGTCAAGATGCCGGGGGGCGATGGCGTGGCATATTCACCCAATTCACCACTGATGTCCGCTACCACACCATCGAAAGGTGCGCGCAAAGTCATGCGTTGCAAGTTAGCTTGCGCCATCGTGATGCGTGACTTGCTTTGATCGATGTCACCCTTCGCAGAATTACATGCTGCCTTGCGCGCCGCCGCCTCGGTCAGAGCCTTGTCCAACATCTGCACCGAGATGAATCCCTTGTCGCGCAGCTCTTGTGAACGCACGGCCTCTCGCTCTGCCGCTTCTGCTAAACCGCACACTTCCTGTACACGGCTCTGAGAGACCTTCAGTTGTTCATGCGCCAGACCTTCTTGCGCATGCAAGTCTTCGTCCCACAGTTCCAGCAATATCTGCCCCTTGCTGACACGTTCACCTTTTTTCACACGCAACTTAGCGATCTGCCCACCTGCTGGTGGCGACATCTTGGCGCGACGACACGCCTTCACCGTGCCCGCACGCGTATTGCTAACCGAAGCCTCGACATCACCGCGCTCAATTTTTTGCAGGGTGACGGGAATGGGTTTTGCACCACCCAAGATAAAGAAGGCAACAGCGATCAAGGCAAGCGCAATGACTGCGATGGCGATCTTTTTATATTTTGAGAAGGTGCTACCGAGTTGCGGGGAAGTCATTGTTGCTCCTGACTGTGCGCGATGATGGAACGAATTGAAATGGTGCCGATGACCGGAATCGAACTGGTGACCTACTCGTTACGAGTGAGTTGCTCTACCAACTGAGCTACATCGGCGTTCCGCTCGAGATTATATGCGGCAGTGTGTGGTGCGGGCAACGCTTACGACATCTTTAACGCCAGTGATAAGCAGATACATCGAACGGTTGTGGCGTGCCATCCATCTCGTTCAACAGCACTTCCACACTGGCTGGTGACATGGTGACACCGTAGCGGAAGTGGCCGCTGTTGATGAATAGATTCTGCAGATTCGGATGACGACCGATGGTGGGGATGTTGCCTGGCGAAGCTGGCCGCAATCCCGCCCAATGTTGGATGATGGGCATATCCTTCAAGCTTGGTAGCACATTGGTGGCACGCTGCCACAAACTATCGCGCACTTCTTCAGTGGTTGATTTATCAAAACCCACATCTTCCAAGGTGCTACCGACCAACAGGTGGCCATCTTTGCGAGGGATCAGGTAAAGACCAGCTTGTAGAACGATATGTGGGAGCGGTGGTGTATCGAATTTGAACAACAACATCTGCCCGCGTATAGGCTTGATATCCGTATGCAAAGCCTGTTCGCCCAAGAGTTGCTTACTCCAAGCGCCAGCCGTGACGATGTAGGTGTCTGCCTTGAAGTCGCCCTGAGAGGTCGAAAGATGCTTTACGTGATTCGCATCCGAGATGATCTGATTGACGGCGCAATGTTCGACGATGCGCCCACCTAGGGATTCGACACTGGCGCGCAAGGCTTGCAACAAGCGGGGATTGCGTGCTTGAGCCACATTGGGCAAAAACAAATCATCGCCGCGAGCTTCGACTGGAAAGTCGTGTTGCGCGCACCACTGGTTCGCCGCTTGAACATCGAACGGCGGTTTCACCAACATACCGCTACGCAGATATTCAGGATCGATACCCGTCTTCTGGCGCAAGCTCTCTGCCATACCGCCGAACATCGCCATCCCTCGAAGCGCGAGTCGCGTCACTTCTTCTGGATAATCCCAAGGGCACAGTGGACACAATATCCCGCCCCCAGCCCAAGACGATTCCTGCCCTACTTGGCCGCTCTCCAGCACGGTCACGGAATCACCTCGCTCAAGCAACGCCTCGGCAGACGCCAATCCAAGTGCACCAGCACCTATCACAATGATTTCATTAGCCAAAATATTATTCCCTTATCTCGCCGTTAGTCTGGCAATATCGCCACTCATCGGTTTTGGCTAGCCACACCGATATGACCTGATTTAGCTTTCACATTACTAAATTTAGGAGCGCCATCATGGAACTGCAGAAGGGATTCACCTTAGTCGAATTGATGATCGTCGTCGTCATCGTCGGCATACTAGCATCAGTAGCAATACCCGGATATCAAGACTATGTCATTCGCGGGAAATTGACTGAAGCTACTTCCAGTCTCGCCAATGCACGCGTCAAAATGGAGCAATATTTCCAAGATAACCGCACATATGATGCAGGAGGAGGAACGACATGCCCTCCTGCTATTCCAGCTTCGTCGGATTACTTCAATTATTCATGTAGCAACCTGACTGCGGATACCTACATCATTACTGCTAACGGCAAAGACGGTCTATCTGCCTACAGCTACTCCATCAACCAAAGCAACACAAAATCCTCGAACACCCCATGGGGAGCTGGAGCTTGCTGGATCACCAGCAAGGGAGGGGGTTGCTAAACATGCACAACAGATCCGACCAGACCGGCTTTTCATTGGTCGAGCTGATGATAGGGATAGCCATCTTGGCTATCCTTGCTTCAGTCGCCGTTCCCAGCTTTCAGAATTGGCTGCTAAATTCACAGATTCGCAATGCCGCTGAGTCAATTTCGAACGGATTGCAACGTGCTCGCGCAGAAGCGGTCGGTCGCAACACCAATGTAGATTTCATCCTGCAGCCAGACTCGACATGGACAGTACAAGTCGCTGGTGGTGCAGAAATCGAAACCCGGGCAGCCAATGAAGGATCCAAGAGCGTCTCCGTGACTTTCGATCCAGTCGGTGCAAACACAGTCACCTACAATGGCTTCGGCGGTGTGCAGCCAACCAATCCGTTCAATGAGGTTGAGGTCGATTCGACAATCCTCTCCCCCACTGAAAGCCAAGAATTGCGCATCACGATAGGACTAGGCGGCAACGTTCGGATGTGCGACCCAAATATCTCTCCTCCGAATCCACGCGCGTGCTAACAGGAGCAAATGAAATGCCTCAACTGAGCAATAGATCAAGCCAGCAAGGTGTGGTCATCATCGAAGCAATGATCGCGATACTGATCTTTTCAGTCGGCGTACTCGGCATCGTCGGCATGCAGGCTAATATGGTCAAGAACACTTCCGACTCAAAGTACCGAAACGATGCCAGCTATATCGCCCAACAGCAGATTGGAGCGCTTTGGACTTCTCCCGACAATCTGCCCGCAGACGGCAGCATCAGCACCAGCAGCATCTCGGGAGTACTGCCTGCAGGTAGTCTCACCATCTCGCGTAGCGGTGATCGTTACACCATCACCATCCGATGGCAACAACCCGACGATCCAGTAGTGCACAACTACAGTACTGTCGCCACCATCAACGGAGTCTGACAGATGATTATCATTCAACGCAGCAGCCTTTTGCTCCAACGAGGCTTTACGCTTATAGAGATTATGGTCGGTCTTGCCATCGGCATGCTCGCAACAATAGTCATCATTCAAGTCATCTCCGTATTTGAGAGTCAAAAACGTGTAACAACTGGCACTGCTGATGCTCAAACCAACGGTAGCATCGCCTTGTTCAACATCACGCGCGAACTGAATCTGGCCGGATACCCGTTGATGCCGGTTGAGAATTCTCCGTTAGAGTGCTCCGTCATCACCTTTGGTTCAACCGGCATCACTAGCATCACTCCGGTCACCATTGCTGAAGGCACCAGCGACACAATCACCGTGCGTTACGGAAATTCCGCTATGGGAGGGATCCCGACAACCATCACTGGAATGGGGGCCCCAACTGCCAACGACGCGACTGTCAGCAACAATCTGGGGTGCAATAATGGCGATATCGCGCTCGTCATCAATGGCGGAACCTGTGCCATGACAACAGTTTCCGCAGTATCTGCTGCCAGTACA
>JAVBYP010000197.1 GCA_030823965.1 Sideroxydans sp. | reverse complement strand
CTGGTGTCGCCACCAAGATATCAACAGGGCTAGACAGCAGTTTGTTTTGCAGTGGGTAAGGCATGCCACCCAAGATGCTCACGACCTTGACGCGCATGTTCTTGCCGTACTTGGTCGCTGCATCTGAGACTTGTTGTGCCAATTCGCGTGTTGGAGTCAGCACCAAGATGCGTGGACCTTTGCTTTGCACTTTAGATGCAACAGACAGCTTTTGCAGTGCAGGCAAGATGAAAGCAGCAGTCTTGCCGGTGCCTGTCTGTGCGGATGCCATCAAGTCGTGGCCCAGCAATGCTTCAGGGATGGCTTGTAGTTGAATAGGAGATGGAACGGTGTAACCCGCTTCTTGTACCGCTGACAGGATGGCAGGTGCCAAGCCCAAAGAGGCGAAAGTAACGACAGGTTCAGCGGCTACAGGTGTTGCAGTTGTGGTGATATTTTCAGACACAGTGATTCCTTTATAATTTTTTTACGAACACAGCGCATGCGTGGCCATGAGCCACACAATGAAATTCAGTAGGGGGGAGATATACCTCTACCGGCGCAAACAAACATCGTCGCTAACCGGTGAAGCTTGGCGCATCAACAAGGATGCAGAGGGTCAGGAAACGATGAACTCAATGTCACCCGAGGGGCGACAAGGCGCGCATTATACTGATAGCGAAAATAAAAGCCAGTGAAAATTCAAGAGCCTGTTTTGCTGTGCTAGAATGCGCGCCCTTCGAAACCCGTACAGGTAGTACAACATGTCCCGCGCACTTCGCAATATCGCCATCATCGCTCACGTTGACCATGGCAAGACCACACTAGTCGACCAACTTCTTCGTCAATCTGGCACTTTCCGTGACAACCAAAAGGTTGATGCACGTGTGATGGACAGCAACGATCTGGAAAAAGAACGCGGCATCACCATTTTGGCCAAGAACACCGCTATCGATTACAACGGCACCCACATCAACATCGTCGACACACCAGGACACGCTGACTTCGGCGGTGAAGTAGAGCGTGTGTTGGGTATGGTGGACGGCGTGTTGCTGTTGGTGGATGCAGTTGAAGGTCCGATGCCGCAGACGCGTTTCGTGACAAAGAAGGCTTTGGCCTTGGGATTGAAGCCCATCGTCGTCATCAATAAAGTCGACCGTCCGGGCGCGCGTCCTGATTGGGTCCTCGACCAAACTTTCGACCTGTTCGATAAGCTGCATGCAACAGATGAGCAACTCGATTTCCCAGTGATCTACGCATCTGGTCTGAACGGTTGGGCATGTATGGATCTGAAGGATGCACCATCTAAAGGTGGTTCTGCATCTGATATGAAACCGCTGTTCGAAACGGTCTTGAAATTCGTTTCTTCGCCTCCTGGTGATCCAGAAGCGCCGTTGCAATTGCAATTGGCTGCGCTGGATTACTCTACCTTTACCGGTCGTTTGGGTATCGGTCGTGTGTTGAATGGTCGTATCAAACCAGGGCAGAACGTCGTGGTGATGAACCATGGCGACCAAGTTAGCTCTGGCCGTATCAACCAAGTATTGGGTTTCCAAGGCTTGGAACGCGTGCCGGTTGATAGTGCAGAAGCGGGCGACATCATCATCATCTCCGGTCTGGATGAGATCGGTATCGGCGTCACCATCTGCGACAAAGACAATCCAGTAGGTTTGCCAGTATTAGGTGTTGATGAACCAACATTGACCATGGACTTCATGGTGAACGGTTCCCCATTGGCTGGTACGGAAGGCAAATTCGTTTCAAGCCGTCAGATTCGTGATCGCTTGACCAAGGAGTTGTTGACTAACGTCGCATTGCGCGTTGAAGACACGGCGGATGCCGACGTATTCCGAGTATCTGGTCGTGGCGAGTTGCACCTGACCATCTTGTTGGAAACCATGCGTCGTGAAGGTTTTGAATTGGCCGTTGGTAAGCCACGCGTTGTTTACAAAGAGATCAACGGTGAGAAATGTGAGCCGTATGAGAATCTGTCTATCGACTTGGAAGACGGACACCAAGGTGGCGTCATGGAAGAGATCGGTCGTCGTCGCGGCGAATTGACCAATATGGAATCTGATGGTCAGGGACGCACCCGTTTGGAATATCACATCCCAGCACGTGGTTTGATCGGTTTTCAGTCTGACTTCATGACGATGACGCGCGGTAGCGGCTTGATCAGTCACGTATTCGATGACTACGGCCCTGTGAAAGCAGACTTGCCTGGTCGTCACAATGGCGTGCTGATCTCGGCGGAAGACGGCGAAGCCGTGGCTTATGCTCTGTGGAAACTGGAAGATCGTGGTCGCATGTTCGTTGTGCCTGGCGATAAGTTGTACGAAGGCATGATCATCGGTATCCACGCGCGTGACAACGATCTCATCGTCAATCCGATCAAGGGCAAGCAGCTGACCAACGTGCGCGCATCCGGTACGGATGAAGCCGTGCGTTTGACGACGGCTTTGAAGATGACTCTCGAATCCGCTGTTGAATTCATCGACGATGATGAATTGGTCGAGCTGACACCAAAGTCCATCCGTATCCGTAAACGTTACTTGAAAGAGCACGAGCGTAAACGTGCTTCCAAAGCCGAGTAAGGCTGGCGGTTCGGTTGCAGACAAAGGGCGCGAAAGCGCCCTTTGTCATTTATACTTGCGGCCACTTTTTTGTACGTAAAGAACCATGTTGGAAATCCTGTTCGCTGTTTTTGTTTTGATACTGCTGCTCATCCTGTTGGTGATGCAGTCGCGTCAGCCTATGCGCTCTGCGCATCTGTTGGAGCAGCAGCATCGCGCCATGCTGGCTGACCTGAATGATGGTTTGAACAAACAGGGCGATCGACTGATCGCAGCGCAGGTCGGCGAATCCGAGCGTCTTCGCACCGCCGTGGGAGAAGAGCTGCGCGCGACGCGCGATGCCGTCAACGCACTGCAAGCCAAGCAGGATCTATTGCGCACCGAGATGTTGGCGCAGACGCTGGCCAAGTTGGCGGAGCAGGGGCGCGCCGATCAGGAGCTGATCCAGAATTCGTTTCGCAATGCCACGCAACACCTGGCGACCAGCATCGAGACATTATCTAAGACAGTGGATGGCCGCTTGGAGCAGATCGGTGGCAAAGTCAATGAACGTTTGGACGAAGGATTCAAGAAGACTAACGAGACCTTCGTTAGTGTGATGACTCGGTTAGCTACCATCGACGAGGCACAGAAAAAGATCGATGGTCTCACCACCAACATGGTGAGTTTGCAGGAACTGCTTGGGGATAAGCGTTCTCGTGGCGCTTTCGGTGAAGTGCAACTGGAAGCCTTAGTGCGCAACATCATGCCGCCACAGTCTTATGAGATGCAGTATTCACTGTCTAATGGCACACGAGCGGACTGTGTGTTGAAACTGCCTGAGCCAACAGGGATGGTGGCGGTGGATTCCAAGTTCCCTCTTGAGAATTACCACCGCATGTTCGGTGCAGAGACGCCAGCTGAAAGATTAGTAGCCGAAAAACAATTCAAAGCAGATATCAAGAAGCACGTAGACGATATTGCTAGTAAATACATCATCACCGATGTCACTTCGGACGGTGCGGTGATGTTCATCCCGGCCGAAGCGGTGTTCGCAGAGATCCATGCGCATCACCCAGAAGTAGTGGATTACGCCATGCAGCGCCGCGTGTGGATCGTGTCGCCGACCACCTTGATGGCGGTGCTGAATACGGCACGTGCCGTGATGAAGGATGTCGAGACACGTAAGCAAGTCCACATCATCAAAGATGAATTAGGGAAGCTAGGTAAAGAATTCGGACGCTTCGATGAGCGTATGAAGAAGCTGGCGGATCATATCCGTCAGGCACATGAAGATGCACAAGATGTGCGGACGACGAGCCAAAAGATCACCAAACGTTTTACCAGTATCGAGCAAGTTGAGTTAAGTCAACCTAACGAGCATTCGGTTATTGAACATACGAACGAGTAGCTTGCTCATTTTTTCGAAAAATCGTACACGGATCATTCAGGAGTAAAAGAATCATGACTGCATCTCATACTTGGAAATTCTTCCGCGCGGGCGGATTCGATCAAGTTCAATTAGATAACGGTGCCGATCTATTGGCATTGAAAGACCTGAATCAAAAACTTTGGGTGGCACTGAGCTGCCCTACGCGCGGCATCGAATTCGATGGCAACACCTTGGATATGATCGACTCGGATGGGGATGGGCAGGTGCGTGCGAATGAAGTGTTGGCAGCCATTGCATGGGCTGGCGCCTTGATGAAGAGTAGCGACACCTTGACCAAAGGTACTGACAAATTGTTACTGTCGGACATCAATGATGGGGCAGAAGAGGGTAAGCAGATCCTTGCTTCCGCGCGCCACATCCTTAAGAGCTTGGGCAAGACCGATGCGACCATGATTACGCTGGATGATATGGCAGACATCGAGAAGTTCGTGGCCGGCTTGCAATTCAACGGCGATGGCGTGGTATGCGCCAAGCAAGTCAGCGCTGCCGATCTGAACGCCACTGTTGCCGATATCTGCAATGTCTCTGGTTCCACACCTGATATGAGTGGAGATGTGGGCGTCG
>JAVBYP010000191.1 GCA_030823965.1 Sideroxydans sp. | reverse complement strand
AGCTTCATTTGTCACCCATCCCATATAGTGCCAAGCGGCTCAGGCATTCAGCTCGATGCGTAGTGCCGTGTTGTTGCATGACCTCGCCATCAGGCAGACGTAGCCCATACATCAGACCTTGCGCATCGGCATCCAATACCCAGCGGGTGAGCAGTTCTAGTTTGCGCTCCTGCGCGATGTTGGGAAGCAATGCCCAATCCAGCCACAGTGAGTAGCCCTGCTGCGCCGAGAACTGTTTCACTTGCAGACCTTGTTCGCGCGCCAACGCTTTCCATGCGATGCGCGGCAGTGCATCGCCTGAGACGTAATTGCGTAGCCCAGAGAAATCGTCATCACCTTTCGCCATCACTTTGCCAGTACCGTCTTGCGCAGAGGCGGCAGGTAAAGCTTGCGGTGCGGCCGGCTTGGGATAGACCAGTGCGCGCACGTCGAAGTGGATGTAGGTCCAAGCGTGGAACAGGCCGAGCGGGAAGTGCGTGTAGAGCGACAGCCTCTCACTATCCAACCAACCGCGCTTGTTTGCGGGGATGCTGAGTGTGACTGGGGTCGAGCATCGCTCAGGTAGATCGAAGATGGTCTCGTTCCCCGCATCGTCATGCAGATGTATCTGGTAACGCGCCAAGTTACTGGGATTGTTGAAGTGGAACACGAAGCGCGCTTGTTCACCGACGAACACAGGCTCCACGTGACCAGCGTGGATCTCCAGTTGTGCCAAGTTGCGGAAGGCGTACAACATGGTCAGCCCAGCAGTCGTGGCGAGCAGGAAGGTGAGCACATAACCCAAGCTCAGGTTGTAGTTGATGTCGCCCAACAACATCAAACCGAGCACGAGGGCGAAGGCTAACCCTTGCTTGGACGGGATGATGTAGATGCGGCGTTGGTTGAGGACGACCGTGCCCGTCTCGACGGTGCGGCGGAACGCCCAGTTGCGGAAGAGTTGTCTGAAACGTTTGAACACGTTATGGGATGGCGACAGCCTCGATCAGCTCGCGCGCCAGCTTGTCACCATCCGAAGCTTGCGTGTCTTGCACCGATTGCAGGCGGTGGCTGGCGACGCCGGGCAACACGGCTTGGATGTCTTCGGGGATGACCGCGCTGCGACCATCGAGTAGCGCCCATGCACGCGCTGCGGCGAGTAGCGAAAGTCCCGCGCGGGGTGACAAGCCATGCACATATCTTGCCGATTCACGGGTGTGACGCAGGATGGCTTGCACGTAATCGAGCAAGGCAGGAGATACGAACACTTGGCGAGCTTGTTGCTGCAAGGTCATCAGTTCGGCAGTCGTCATCTGCGGGGTGAGTCGCGCGACGATATCGCGTCTATCCACGCCGGACAGCAAACCGCGCTCGGCTTGCGCATCGGGGTAGCCGAGTTCGATGCGCATCAAGAAGCGGTCGAGCTGCGATTCCGGTAGCGGAAAAGTGCCGATCTGGTTGGTCGGGTTCTGCGTGGCGATGACGAAGAAAGGCGTGGGCAGTGGGCGCGTCTCGCCTTCGCTGGTGACCTGCTGTTCTTCCATCGCTTCTAGCAGAGCACTCTGTGTCTTGGGCGTGGCACGGTTCACTTCATCGGCCAAGATCATCTGCGCGAAGATGGGGCCGGCGTGGAATTTGAAATCGCCCGTTTCGCGTTGAAAGATCGAAACGCCAAGAATGTCGGCGGGCAACATGTCGCTGGTGAACTGGATGCGCTGGAACTGCAGACCGAGTGTCTTGGCCAGCACATGTGCCAATGTCGTCTTGCCCACGCCCGGCAGGTCTTCGGTGAGCAGGTGGCCGCGTGCCAACAGACAGGTGAGCGCCAGTCTTATCTGGCGAGGTTTACCGAGGATGACTTGTTCGGTCTGGGTGATGACGTTGTGTAGTGGATGGCTCATGTTCTCGCTCGGTTCATTTGCGGTTGGTTGTGCGATTGTTTGTCTTCCAATATTGGAACTCTTCTTCGTGGATCTCGATATCGAGTTCCATCACGCGTGCTTGAAGTCTCTCTTGCGCATCGGCGACGGCCTTGTTGTAGACCGATGAGCCGATCTCTTTCAGGAAGAAGTCGAGCAGGGCTTCGGCAGCGATATTGCCGAGCTTTTGATCCATGTACTGCTCAAGGTTCTCTTTGAAATAGCGCTCGATGGAGGTGATGGCCTGCGCGCGATCCTGTTTGGTCAGTTCGATGCTCATAACAAAACAGCCGCGACCACTTTACGGTCTTCGGCGACAAGGATGTTGTAGGTGCGGCAGGCGGCGGGTGTATCCATGAATTCGATGCTGATGCCGGCGCGGATGAGTCCGCTGAACAGTTCGGGGCGGGCGAAACGTTGCTTGGCGCCTGTGCCGAGGAGTAACACCTCAGGCTTCATCTCAAGGAAATAATCGAAGTGGGCAGCGGTCAGCTCATCAAAACTGCTCGGTGCCCAATCGCTGCGCACGCCGTCCGCCGTCACCACCATGGGGTGTTGGAAGCGCTGGCCGTTGATGGCGATGTAGTCCGCGCCGTGTCCGGTGAACAGCTTCTGGTTGGTGTTGGTTTGTAGGTGTAAAGCCAATGCAGAGCCTCCAATTGTTGGCCGCTTAGGGTAAAATCGCGCCCCTTGCGGAAGTAGTTCGTTCGTGTCGGATTCTAACATCGGGCGAGCCAGCGATATCCCTGACGAAAATAGAGAATAAGCGTGAAACCCATACTCAAATCGACCAAGCTCTCCAACGTTTGCTACGACATTCGCGGCCCCGTGATGGAACGCGCCAAGCAGATGGAAGAGGAAGGACAGCGCATCATCAAACTGAACATCGGCAACCTCGCGCCGTTCGGCTTCGAAGCGCCCGAAGAGATCCAACAGGATGTGATCCTGAATCTGCCGAATTCCGCTGGCTATTCCGATTCCAAAGGCATGTTCGCCGCGCGCAAGGCCATCATGCATTACTGCCAGTCCAAGAAGATCATGGGCGTGGGCTTGGACGACATCTACATCGGCAACGGTGCATCCGAACTCATCGTGATGGCGATGCAAGGTCTGCTCAACACGGGCGACGAAGTGCTGGTGCCTGCACCGGACTATCCCTTGTGGACAGCGGCGGTCACCTTGGCTGGCGGTACACCGCGCCATTACATCTGTGACGAAGCGGAAGAGTGGAACCCCGATCTGGCGGACATGAAGTCCAAGATCACCGAGAACACACGAGCCATCGTCGTCATCAATCCGAACAATCCGACAGGTGCGGTGTATTCCGACGAGACCTTGCAAGCCATCATCCAGTTGGCACGCGAGCACAACCTCATCATCTTCGCTGACGAGATCTACGACAAGATGTTGTACGACGGCGTCACGCATACCTCGATGGCCTCGTTGGCGGATGATGTGTTGTTCGTCACCATGAACGGTCTGTCCAAGAACTATCGTGCTTGCGGTTATCGCGCCGGTTGGATGGTGCTCTCGGGCGAGAAGAAACACGCGCAGGACTACATCAACGGCCTGACCATCTTGGCCTCCATGCGTCTGTGCTCGAACGTTCCTGGACAGTTCGCCATCCAGACCGCATTGGGCGGCTATCAGAGCATCAACGATCTGGTCGCCCCCGGTGGCCGTCTGTGCAAGCAACGTGACTTGGCTTACAAATTGCTGACCGCCATCCCCGGCGTGACTTGCGTGAAACCGAAAGCGGCGCTGTATCTGTTCCCACGTTTCGATCCGAAGATCTACCCGATCGAGAATGACCAGCAGTTCATCCTCGAATTGTTGGAACAAGAGAAGGTGTTGGTGGTGCAGGGCAGCGGTTTCAACTGGAAACAGCCTGACCATATCCGCGTCGTTTTCTTGCCCAACGCGGATGATCTGACCGAAGCCATCGGACGTATCGCGCGCTTCCTAGAGAATTATCGTAAGAAACACGGCACCAACTAATTCAGGTAAATGAAAATGAGCATCAAGCCAATCAATGTAGGTCTGTTGGGAATCGGTACTGTCGGTGGTGGTACGTTCACTGTGTTGCAACGCAATGCAGAAGAGATCGCGCGTCGCGCGGGTCGTCCTATCCGTATCGTGGCAGTCGCTGACAAGAACGTGGAACTTGCGAAGAAAGTCACGGGCGGCGCATGCCGCGTGACGGACGACGCGTTCTCTATCGTGTCCGATCCTGAAGTGGATATCGTCATCGAACTCATCGGTGGTTACGGTGTGGCGAAAGAGCTGGTGCTGAAGGCCATCGCGAATGGCAAGCATGTGGTCACTGCCAACAAGGCATTGTTGGCGACACACGGCAACGAGATATTCAAGGCCGCACAAGACAAGGGCGTGATGGTCGCGTTCGAGGCGGCTGTCGCGGGTGGCATCCCCATCATCAAGGCGGTGCGCGAAGGTCTGACTGCGAACCGCATCGAATGGATCGCCGGCATCATCAACGGCACCACCAACTTCATCCTTTCCGAGATGCGCGACAAGGGCTTGAGCTTCGACACCGTGCTGAAAGAAGCGCAACGTCTGGGCTACGCCGAAGCCGATCCGACCTTCGATATCGAAGGCGTGGATGCCGCGCACAAGATCACCATTCTGTCCGCGCTGGCGTTCGGC
>JAVBYP010000155.1 GCA_030823965.1 Sideroxydans sp. | reverse complement strand
CCCTCATGTTCATCCCACTGCAATCCCAATTCGCGTAACTGTTGTACCACCTCGCGATTGTGTGACTCCGCAAAGAAGGCAACGAGACTCTGTGCGACGACTGGCCCCACATCGGGCACAGCCAACAAGCGCTCTATGTCGGCGTGGATGATGCTGTCCAGCTTGCCAAAATGTCGCGCAAGATCTTTCGCGGTGGTCTCGCCCACATGACGTATCCCAAGCGAGAACAAGAAACGATTGAGCGTAGTGTGTTTGCTCTTCTGCAGCGCATCCACGATGTTCTGTGCACTCTTCTCTGCCATACGATCCAATGCGGCCAGCGTGGTCACATCTAAACGGTACAAGTCTGGCAAAGAGCGGATGATGTTCTCGTCCACCAACTGCTCAACCAACTTGTCTCCCAGTCCTTCGACATCCATCGCGCGTCGCCCCGCGAAATGCAGAATGGCTTGCTTGCGTTGCGCGGCACAGAACAATCCGCCTGTGCAACGCGCATCAGCCTCATCCTCTTCACGCACCACATGGCTGCCGCAGACTGGACAGACCGTCGGCATGACGAAAGGCTTGGCGTCCGCTGGGCGACGTTCAGCGATGACCCCCACGACTTCAGGGATCACATCACCCGCACGCCGCACGATGACGGTGTCACCGATATGCACATCCTTACGTCGTATCTCGCCTTCGTTGTGCAACGTGGCATTACTCACTGTCGTGCCCCCCACGAAGACGGGTTCAAGTTTGGCGACAGGCGTGAGCTTTCCGGTGCGACCGACTTGTATCTCGATGTCGCGCACGATGGTGAGTTGTTCTTCTGCAGGAAATTTGTGTGCGACCGCCCAACGCGGTTCGCGCGAGACGAATCCCAACTCGGCTTGTAGCGCAAGACTGTTGACCTTGTACACCACTCCGTCGATATCGAAGGGAAGTGAATCTCGTTTGTTGGCGATGCGCTGGTGGAAGGCGACCAATTCATCAGCCCCTTTCGCCACCGCACGTTCGTCACACACTGGCAATCCGAATGACTTCAGTGAGTCCAGGATGGCGCTATGCGTCGATGGTAATTCCCAACCTTTGACTTCACCCAATCCATAGGCGAAGAAGGAAAGCGGTCGTTTGGCGGCCAGCGCTGGGTCAAGCTGACGGATGGTGCCGGCAGCGCCGTTGCGTGGATTGACCAAGGTAGCAAGCCCCAAGTCGCGTTGCTTCTCGTTGTAGCGATCGAAGTCCTTGCGCGACATATACGCTTCGCCGCGCACTTCCAGCACCTCGACATCACAGCCATGCAAGCGCAATGGGATGGATTTGATGGTGCGAATATTCTGCGTCACGTCTTCGCCCGTCTCGCCATCGCCACGGGTCGCGGCTTGCACCAATACGCCGCGCTCGTAACGCAGATTGATGGCCAGGCCATCGAACTTGAGTTCGCAGTTGTATTCGATGCCTGCTGTCGAATCCAAGGCGTTCTTGACACGGGTATCGAAGTTGGAAGCGCCACTGGATTCCGTATCCGTCTCGGTACGGATGGATAGCATAGGGACGGCATGTTTCACTGGAGTGAAGCCATCCAACACTTTGCCACCTATACGCTGCGTGGGTGAATCCGGTGTGAACAGTTCTGGGTGTTGTGCTTCTAGGGATTGCAACTCACGGAACAGCTTGTCGTATTCCGCATCGGGGATGCTGGGCGCATCCAATACATAGTAGTTGTGATCATGCCGCTCGATGTCGGCACGCAACTGAGCGATACGTTCTGCCGCCCCCATCAGGAGAACAGCCGCAACGCCTGATCGCTTCCGGGAGCGATGCCACCGGCCAACATACTCTTCTCGACTGCCTCCACTTGAGAACGGATACGAGAGATGGCCGTGTTATCCAAGGTGACACGCTGGTCATCGACGAGTGTCGCGCGCAAAGTGGTCGCGACTTCCATCGCCAGCAAGGTCATCTCGTCTAGACATTTGACCGGATCTTTGACGCGCGGGATGTCGAGCAACAAGGTCATGTTGTCGACTTGCATCTGGTCCAACGTGTGGTGTTGGAAGGGTGTTCCATCGGCTGCACTTAAGGTGAACAAGGTCGCGCCGTCCGCATCGAACTGATGGAAAGTGCCATCCGCCTGCAAGCTCATACCGACCAGCTGCACTGCACGTGCCACTTCGCTGCCGAACAAGACGCGTTCACTATTGGGCACGATATTGATACCGATCATCTGATCCACTTCGGCACAGAACTTATCCAACTCGCGCGCGCGCTCGATGGCGCTATCGACCATGGGTAACATCATGTCGGCATCCAACTTTTGGCCGATGGCACCCAACAGCTCTCGCAAGTCGGACAAGCGGGTATCACTGACTGGGCCGTTACGATCCACTAATTGCAGGGCGATCTTGAAGGCACTGTAAGAAGTGCGACTTTCTGGAATGACGCGCTCCCATACACCGGTAGCCGCACTGCACCCCACGGCTTGAATAGTCTTGCCATAGTCGAAACGGCGCTGCCAATAACCATCCAATGCTTCTGCGCTCTGCGGGAACTTGAGTGTCATGCTGACGACGTAGTCAGTCTTTTCATCGAATTGTGGCGAGGTCTCAGGGATAGGCTCGGCGATGTAATGCTGCGTCTCAGCCTCATCCAACGCTTGCGACTGCTGGGACGCCGTTTTACTGACCACTGCAGAGGGTTCGAAAGGCTTGCTGAGGCTACGGCGATAGCGCCATTGCTGCCACAGACCGTATAGATACACCGCGACCACAACGACCGCCCCGATGCTTAACAGACTTAACTGGAATTCACTCATTTCTTAGCTGTCACTGACTGAAATCAAGGGTTGAGATTCTATAGGGCGCTTCTATAAATTCAAAGTTATAAGCAAGACAAGGCGCGAACTAAAAATTGCGACGCGGCATATATTTGATATGTAAGGAGCAATTTTTTGTGAGCAACGCAGTATTGCGACTAAATTTGGATTTAGAGAAGTGCCCTATACCAAAGGTAGTTCACCTTCGCGTATCCCAACTTTACTGATGTCTTGTAGATCTTTGATGAAATCTGGGTCTTCGTGCAGTTGCGCGAGGGTCTTGGGATGGTGCTTGCCGTGCATCTGCGCCAATCTGGCTTTGGTAGGCGCGGACATCTCCCATTTCAGCCCTGCCAATAACTCATCCGCAGACTCTGGTTTATTACAGACCAGCACCATATCAGCCCCGGCATGCAGCGCCGCCTCGGCACGTTGCACGATGCCGCCGGCGACGGTCGCCCCTTCCATGCTTAGATCGTCACTGAAGATGCACCCTTCAAAACCCAACTCGCCGCGCAGGATGTCCTTCAGCCATATCTTAGAGAATCCGGCAGGACGCGGATCGACTTTGGGGTAGATGACATGTGCGGGCATCACCGCAGTCAACCCAAAATTGACCATCTGGCGGAACGGGATGAGGTCGCACAGTTCGATGTCTGTATAGCTGCGTTCGTCCACAGGGATCTCCAAATGGGAATCTGCGCAGACGTAACCGTGCCCTGGGAAATGTTTGCCTACCGTAGGCATACCTCCCCTTTTCAGACCAATCAATAGACTGTGTGCCAACTCAGCGATAGCTTGTGGCTCAGCATGGAATGCGCGATCACCAATGACACTGCTCGCACCGTAGTCCACATCCAAAACGGGCGTGAAACTGAAGTCGACGCCACAGGCACGCAACTCAGAAGCCAACACGTAACCTACCTGCTCGGCCAGATGTTTGGCTCGTTTGGGATGCTGGTCGTAGAGTTTACCCAGTTCGCGCATCGGCGGGATCTTGGTGAAACCTGTGCGGAAGCGCTGCACTCTGCCTCCTTCGTGATCGACAGAGATCAACAATGGCGGTGTGCGCAAGGCACGGATGCTGGCAGTCAATTCGGCAAGTTGGCTGGGGGATTCGTAGTTGCGTGCGAACAGGATGACGCCACCGACTAGAGGATGCTTGAGTCGCGCTTCATCTTCTGGCGTGAGTGTCTTACCCACTACGTCTAACATCACAGGTCCGATACCCATCAGTCTTTCCCTTCCAAAATAACGAATGCCACAGCCGTGTCTTTCTCATCACTGAGGCTCAGGTGATGACGCGCGATACCCAGCGAGGTCAGATGCTCAGCGAGTGCTTCGTCAAACACAAAAATAGGTTTACCCAACTCGTCATGACTGACAGTGATGCGTTGCAAACTGACTGGATGGCGCAATCCATGTCCTGTCGCTTTGGCGAAGGCTTCCTTCGCGGCGAATCGTTTGGCGAGGAATCGTGCAGGGTGAGCCTGCGAGGACAGTTCAAGGTATTCGTGTTTACTCAAGATACGCTTGGCAAAGGCATCACCATGGCGCTGCACCGCCGCTTCGATGCGAGCGACCGAGATGATGTCAGTGCCTATTCCAAAGATCATGCGACCAACAGCGCCTTCATG
This sequence comes from Sideroxydans sp., assembly GCA_030823965.1. Taxonomy (GTDB): domain Bacteria; phylum Pseudomonadota; class Gammaproteobacteria; order Burkholderiales; family Gallionellaceae; genus Sideroxyarcus. The sequence continues at coordinate 153 of JAVBYP010000155.1, read as the reverse complement.
TTCTTGACGGCTTGCTCCAACCCGATGAACACGGCCTCAGCGACGATGGCGTGACCGATGTTGAGTTCCGCGATATGAGGGATGGCGACGATAGGACGCACATTGTGATAATTGAGTCCGTGACCCGCGTTCACCTGCAATCCCAGGCCATGC
>JAVBYP010000045.1 GCA_030823965.1 Sideroxydans sp. | reverse complement strand
GTTTTGCGCCAACTTTCGCTGAAGCGGTACAAATGTCATCCACCGCTATTGAAATCGCTGCGACACCAACCATTGGTAGTTTCGCAACAATCTTCAGTGCTAACCTATTGTCTGGCAGCAGCTATTTGACAGGCGGTGCAACTCAGATCTCTACTAAAGCAACTGCATTGAGCGCACAAGCTCACGGCGAGTTTGCAGGTATGGAAACTGGTTTGTATGCACAGTGGGCAAAGGGCGACAAGGCAGTAGACAGCGACTTCGGCGACAAGCAAGCAACAACAGTTGGTGCTGACTTCACTGTTATCCCTCATACATTGTCCTTGGGCGCAGCGTTCCGTGCCGCTAAGACACAGGGTGAGGCTGACAATGCTACGACTCTGACAGCTGTTTACGACTTGGCTCAGAACGTTGCTTTGGTTGCTAACTACACCAAGTACTCTAAGCCACAAGAAAAGGGTGCTGGAACTGCAAAGGGCGACTCTTTGGTCACCGGCATGTTGGAAGCAGCTTGGTAAGTTGAAGCTCACGTAGGATGAATTAGCGCAAGCGAAGTCATCACACAAAAGCTAAGTAGCAATAAACAGCGGGGCTTCGGCCCCGCTGTTTTTTTATGCGTATCAAAGCCGCGGCAGGTAGAATCGCGCGCCATGAAATCCGCACTATCCAATATCGCCCAGCGCCGTCTGGCGCGTATCCAACAACTCTCCGTAATTGAATATCCCGCTGACTTGCCCGTGGTGGCGCGGCGTGAGGACATTGCGCAAGCCATCGAGAAGCATCAGGTCGTCATCGTGTGTGGTGAGACGGGGTCGGGTAAGACTACCCAATTGCCCAAGATATGCCTGAGTTTGGGGAGAGGGGTGTTGGGTGTCATCGGCCACACCCAACCACGCCGTGTGGCGGCACGTTCGGTGGCGGCACGCATCGCACAAGAGTTGAAATCCGAGTTGGGCGGGTTGGTCGGCTACAAGGTGCGCTTCAACGACAAGGTATCGCCCGATACCTGCATCAAGCTGATGACCGACGGTATCTTGCTGGCCGAGATACACCACGATCCCCTGCTGAAGAACTACGACACCATCATCATCGACGAAGCGCATGAACGCTCGCTCAACATCGACTTCCTGCTGGGCTATCTGCGCCAACTGTTGCCGCGCCGGCCCGATCTGAAGGTCATCATCACCTCGGCGACCATCGATGCGGAGCGCTTCTCTAGACATTTTTTGAAGGCCCCAGTGCTGCAAGTCTCCGGTCGCACCTATCCCGTCGAGGTGCGCTACCGACCGCCGCAGCAGAATGAGGATGGCGACACGCAAGATATTCCACAGGCGATCTGTAGTGCACTGGATGAGTTGAGCATCGGCGGTTTGCGCGGCGATGTGTTGGTGTTCTTGCCGGGTGAGCGTGAGATACGAGATACCGCCGAGGCATTGCGTAAGCATCAGCACAAAGGCATCGAGATCCTGCCGCTGTACTCGCGTCTTTCCATCACGGAACAAGACAGGGTGTTCAAAGCGCCTTCCGGCATGCGCCGCGTGGTGCTGGCCACCAACGTGGCGGAGACCTCGCTCACCGTGCCCAACATCGGTTACGTCATCGACAGTGGCTTGGCGCGCATCAACCGTTACAGTGTGCGGCAGAAGGTGGAGCAGTTGCGCATCGAGAACATCGCACGTGCAGCGGCCAACCAACGCGCAGGGCGTTGCGGTCGTGTGATGAGTGGTATCTGTATCCGACTCTACGAAGAGGCGGATTTCATACTGCGCCCTGAATTCACCGATGCCGAGATATTCCGTGTGTCGTTGGCGACGGTCATCTTGCGTATGAGTGCGCTGGGGTTGGGTGAGGTGGAAGAGTTCCCCTTTATCGAGCCGCCGGGTTCGCGCGCCATCGCGGATGGTTACCAGCTGTTGCAAGAGTTGAACGCCATCGACGATAAACGTCAGCTCACGCCCTTGGGGCATGAACTGGCCAAGTTGCCACTCGACCCCAAGGTGGCGCGTTTGTTGTTGGCAGGACGGCAATATCACTGTCTCAACGAGATCCTCATCATCGCCAGTGCCTTGGCGCTGCAAGATCCACGTGACCGCCCCGCAGACAAGCGCGAAGCAGCAGATGCCGCGCATCAACGCTTCAACGATGAGCGCTCGGACTTCCTCGCCTACATCAAGTTGTGGGCGTGGTTCCAAGAGGCAGTGAAACATAAGAAGACCAACAAGTTGTGGGCGCAGGAATGCCGCGAGAAGTTCTTGTCGCCTATCCGTTTGCGCGAATGGCATGAGTTGTATCAGCAACTGCACGCGCAGGTGAGCGAGATGGGAATGCGCTTCAACGAGCAGCCCGCCACCTACGAGCAGATACACAAAGCTTTGTTGACGGGACTGTTGGGCAACATCGGTTGCCGCTCTACCAGCGAGCCGCACTATCTGGGGCCGCGCGAGATCAAGTTCTTCATCGCATCGAATTCGGTGTTGGCGAAGAAAGGCGCGAAGTGGGTGTTCGCGGCGGAGATCGTGGAGACCACCAAGCTGTTCGCGCGTTGCATGGCGCGTATCGAACCGGAGTGGTTGGAGGAGGTTGGTGCGCATCTCATCAAGCGCAGTTACTTCGACGCGCATTGGGAGAAGAAAGCGGCACAGGTGGCCGCGTGGGAGCGCAGCACGCTGTTCGGCCTGCTCATCAATCCTAAGAAGCGCGTGCACTACGGGCCGATGAATCCCGAGGAGTCACGCGAGGTCTTCATCCGCCAAGCGCTGGTGAATGGCGAGTTCAACACGCTCGCGCCATTCTTCGCGCACAACCAAAAGATGATCGAGGACATCGAGGCGCTGGAACACAAGTCGCGCCGCCCCGATGTGTTGGTGGATGACGAACTCATCTTCGCCTTCTATGACCAGCGCATCCCAGCTGGCATGCACAACGGTGCGGCCTTTGAGAAATGGCGCAAGGAAGCCGAGCGTGAACAGCCGAAGTTGCTCTACCTGAAAAAAGACGACCTGATGCGCCACGAGGCGGCAGGTATCACCACCGAGCAGTTCCCGCCGCAGATGGTGATGAACAACGTGAGCTACGCGCTGGCGTACAACTTCGCGCCGGGTAAGAGTGATGACGGCGTGACGCTGACCGTGCCGCAAGCCTTGTTGAATCAGGTGTCGGCAGCGCGCTGCGAGTATCTAGTGCCGGGCGTATTGGCGGAGAAGGTCGCGCAGTTGGTGAAGTCGTTGCCGCAGAAATTGCGCCGCAATTGTGTGCCCGTGCCTGAGTTCGCAGCCTTCTTCGCGGGGGCGGTGAAGCCGTCCGACACGCCGTTGTTGCAAGCCTTGGCCCGATTCATCCGCGTGCAAAGGCAGATCGAGGTGCCGCTGGATGCGTTCCGCTTGGAGCAGCTCCCGCCGCATCTGCTGATGAATTTCCGCGTGGTGGATGAGCATGGTAGGCAGTTGGGGATGTCGCGCAATTTTGCGGCGTTGCGCGGGGAGTGGGCGCTCAAGCAAGCTGTCGTTACCTCCTCGCCAGTGGCAAAACAAGCCGTAGTACAGGAAAAGTCGAGTGGGGAACGCTACACGGAATGGTGCTTCGGCGATTTTCCTGCCACCCGCACCGAACAGCGTGCAGGCCAGACCATCACCGTGTTCAACGCTTTGGTGGATGAGGGCGATGCGGTGAGCTTGCAGAGTTTTGACACGCGCGAAGAAGCGCAGGCGGTGCATCGTTCCGGTTTGCGTCGTCTATTCATGTTGGCGCTGAAAGAGCAGGTGAAGTATCTGGAGAAGAACCTGCCTGGACTGCAAGCGATGGCCATGCAGTTCTTACCATTCGGTTCACAGCAAGACTTGCAACGGCAGATCATCGCGGTGACATTCGACCGTTGCTCGCTGAATGAGCCTTTGCCAGAATCAGAGAAAGCTTTCAGCGAGCGGTGCAAAGATGCGAAGGGTCGATTAAATCTGGTGGCACAAGAGATCGCGCGCTTGGTGGCGGTGGTATTGGCCGAGCACCATGCTTTGCAAAAGACCCTGCCGCAGTTCAAGGCACACACCCAAGTGTTGCAGGATATCCGCAGTCAATGCGACTGGCTTCTGGGTAAGGAGTGGGTGGGGCGCACGCCTTACGAACGTATGCAGCACATGCCGCGCTATCTGAAGGCCATCAATGTGCGGCTAGAAAAGTTGAAGGCTAACCCAGCGCGTGATGCGCAGAATCTGGCGCAGCTGAATCCGCTGTTGCAGCAATGGGGGCGTAAGCTCTCTGCACAACAGGGTGAGGTAGATGCGCGGCTGACGGACTTTGGGTGGATGGTGCAGGAGTTGCGCGTATCGCTGTTCGCACAGGAATTGAAGACCCCCGTTATCGTTTCCGTCAAACGTTTGGAGAAGATGTTGGCGGAGATGAACAGGTAGAATCACGGTATCGAAGTGTGAGGACAGGAAGATGTCAGTCAAAAAAGTAGACGTGTTGTTAGTCGGTGCGGGGGTGATGAGTGCGACCCTGGGTAAGCTGTTGGCGCAACTCGATCCGTCACTGAAGATATTGATGGTGGAACGTCAGTCCAAGGTGGCGAACGAGAGTTCGCATGCCATGCATAACGCAG
>JAVBYP010000157.1 GCA_030823965.1 Sideroxydans sp. | reverse complement strand
TTGACGGCGCTACCTGGAGTGCCTGTGGTGTTGTTCTCCACAGGCAAAAACGGCGCTCAAGGCGGACTCGGCATTGATGAGACTGCGAACCTAGATGGCACGAATGTCAACAACAACCGAACCTTCGTCTCTCACACGCCGACTGCCAGCTCCTCGGCAAATGGGGAATTCGATGACATAGTGGTTTGGATATCGAATCAAGTACTGATCAGCCGCATGGTGAACGCAGGCAAACTTCCCTAAGCCCTACGCCAAGTCGTTCCCTGCGCCGTATCCTCCAGCACGATTCCCGCGTCCATCAATTCTTTGCGGATGCGATCAGCCTCAGCGAAGTTCTTGGATTTCTTGGCGGCGATGCGTGCTTCGATCTGAGCATTGATCGCTGCATCATCCAATCCACCTTCATTAGTCTCGCCTTGCAAGAATGCTTGTGTATCTCTCTGCAACAATCCAAGCACTCCCGCCAACGCTTTAAGTTGAGCTACAGCTTCTGATGATTTGCCGCGATTCACTTCATTGGCTAAGTCAAACAACACAGCCACCGCCTCAGGGGTATTGAAATCATCATCCATCGCCGCTTTGAAGCGTTGCGCGTAAGACTCACTCCAATCCACAGCTTTAACTTCAGCAGCTGCGCCTTTCAATGCCGTGTAGAGCCGAGTCAGCGCGCCCTTGGCATCATCCAGATGCTGATCGGAGTAATTCAACGGGCTGCGGTAGTGCGCACGCAAAATGAAGAAGCGCACGACTTCAGCATCATATTTCTTGAGCACTTCGCGGATGGTGAAAAAGTTGCCCAGGCTCTTGGACATCTTCTCGTTGTCCACGCGCACGAAGCCGTTGTGCATCCAGTAGTTCACGTACTGGCATTGGTGTGCACCTTCACTTTGCGCGATCTCGTTCTCGTGATGGGGGAACTGCAAGTCTGCACCGCCACCGTGGATGTCGAATTGATTACCGAGTAACTCAGAACCCATCGCGGAACATTCGATGTGCCAACCGGGGCGGCCTTTGCCCCACTTGGAATCCCACTTCACTTCGTCCGCTTCGCTCGCTTTCGCAGATTTCCACAGCACGAAATCGAGCGGGTCGTTCTTGTCTGTCGCCACGTCCACACGTTCACCCGCACGCAGATCTTCCAGCGATTTACCAGAAAGTTTGCCGTAGCCTTCGAACTTGCGCACGGCATAGTTCACGTCGCCATCGGCGGCTTGATAGGCCAGTCCGTTCTTCTCCAGCGTCTCGATCATCTCCAGCATCTGCGGCACGTACTGTGTGGCACGCGGCTCATGGTCGGGGCGCTGTACGCCCAGCGCGTCGGCATCTTGGTGCATCGCGTCGATGAAACGTTGCGTGAGTTGATGGATGGACTCTTGGTTCTCTGCCGCACGCTTGATGATCTTGTCGTCGATGTCGGTGATGTTGCGCACGTAGGTCACGTCGTAACTACTAGCCTTGAGCCAGCGCTGTACCATGTCGAACACCACCATCACGCGGGCATGACCGAGGTGACAGTAGTCGTACACCGTCATGCCGCAGACGTACATGCGAACGGTGTTCGGGATGATGGGTTTGAAGTCCTGCTTATCGCGGGAGAGGGTGTTGTAGATTTTCAGCATATGTTTCTTCAGACAGGCATGGGTTTGCCGTCGTTGAGATAGAGCCAGCCTTTGACGATGCGGTAGATCATCCAGCATAAGCCCGCGAACAGCACGAGGAAGCCGATCAAGATCACCAACGTCAGCCAGCCGATGATGCACCACAACAAGCCGTACCAGAAGGTACGTATCTGCCAAGTGAAGTGGCTTTCCAGCCACGTACCTTGCGCATCGTCACGCTTCACATAGTTGATGATGATGCCGACGATACCGGTGATACCGGTGAAATACGACAGCGCATAAAGCACGTACACCACCTGGGTGATGGTCTTCAGCGACTTGATCTGATCCTCGTGAGGAATGATGAACTCTTCTTTCATGCCTACTCCTTTGTCCAAGAATCTTTCAAGGTCACGGTGCGGTTGAACACCAGCTTGCTACCTGCTTGATGGTCGCGGCGGTCAGTGCAGAAATAGCCGATGCGTTCGAACTGATAACGCGTCTCCGGCGCTGCATCTTTCACGCTCGCCTCCACCCAACCTTGAACTACTGTGAGCGAAGTCGGATTCATGTGGGTGAGGAAATCCACATCTTTGTCGCCGTCTGGCTCTGCCACGTTGAACAAGCGGTCATACAAGCGGATCTCTGCAGGGAGTGCGTGCTCACGTGACAAGAAGTGGATGACGCCTTTCACTTTGCGTCCTTCTGGATTCTTGCCCAATGTCGCATGGTCGATACTGCATTTGAGTTCAGTGATATTGCCTGATGCATCTTTCACCACCTCGTCACAACGCATCACGTAGCTGTGGCGCAAACGGATCTCGCCACCCAACGTCAGGCGCTTCCAACCTGCGGGAGGCACTTCGGCAAAATCGTCCGCCTCGATCAACAGAGCTTTGGAGAAAGGCACGACACGCTTGCCCAACTCTGGCACGTTCGGATGGAAATCCGCTTCTCGCGTCTGCGCGCCGTCCGCATTGGTGATGGTCACTTTGAGCGGGTTGATGATGGCCATCACACGGGGCGCGCGCAGCTCCAAATCTTCGCGGATCGCACCTTCCATGATCGCCATGTCCACACTGTTCTCGCTCTTGGAGACACCGATGCGCTTGGCGAACTCGCGGATGCCTTCGGGTGTGTAACCGCGACGACGCATGCCGCTGATGGTGGGCATACGCGGGTCATCCCAGCCGCTCACCTTCTTCTCGTTCACCAGTTGCAGCAGCTTGCGCTTGCTGGTGATGGTGTAGTGCAACTCTAGGCGCGAGAACTCGTACTGGCGCGGATGGCAAGGGATGGTAATGTTGTCCAACACCCAGTCGTACAAAGGGCGGTGGTCTTCGAACTCCAGCGTGCAGATGGAATGCGTGATGCCTTCCAACGCGTCGGAGATGCAGTGGGTGTAGTCGTACATCGGGTAGATGCACCACTTGTCGCCAGTGCGGATGTGATGCGCACGACGGATGCGGTAGATGGCGGGGTCGCGCATGTTCATATTGGGCGAAGCCATGTCAATCTTGGCGCGCAACACCATCGCGCCATCGGCGAATTCGCCGTTCTTCATGCGAGTGAACAAATCAAGATTCTCGGCGACGGAACGAGAACGATTCGGGCTGTTCTTGCCCGGCTCTTTCAAGGTGCCGCGATATTCGCGCATCTGCTCAGGCGTCAGGTCGTCCACATAGGCCAAACCTTTGTTGATGAGTTCCACCGCAAAATCGTACAGCGCATCGAAATAGTCCGACGCCCAGCGCACTTCGCCGTTCCACTGGAAACCCAGCCACTGCACGTCGTCTTGGATGGATTGTGCGTATTCATTGCTCTCTTTTTCCGGATTCGTGTCGTCGAAACGCAGATTGCACAAGCCGTTGTAGTCCTTGGCCAAACCGAAGTTGAGGCAGATGGATTTTGCGTGGCCGACGTGCAAATAGCCGTTCGGCTCGGGCGGGAACCGGGTCTGTATGGCGCTGTGCTTGCCGGAGGCCAGATCGGCATCGATGATGGTGCGTATGAAATTGGAAACGGGGGCGGCGGAAACAGGGGTATTGCTGCTCATTTTGTGTCCAAAAATGTACGTAGAAGTAGGTGCGGGATTTTACCCGAAACCAGCGCTTGCCAGACGCCCTGTTCGACACTCAGTCAAACCGTGTAAGTCCGCGTCTTCTTTGGTAGAATCGCGCCCTGCCGACGGACGTCCCCGTCAAGTAACCAATCACGAAAAAACATACGATGGCTATGCTCAATAAATTCACTCTGACCGCCGCACTTTGTGCGTTGATCTCTTTCAGCCCCCTCAGCTTCGCTGACGAAATCCAAGACGCCAACAAACTGTTCAAGCAAGGACAGAATGCACAAGCGCTAGAGAAGGTGAATGCCTTCCTCGCCACCAAGCCCAAAGATGCCCAAGCGCGCTTCCTCAAAGGCTTGATCGTCAACGAACAGGGTAACGCGACCGAAGCGATCAGCATCTTCACCGGACTGACCGACGACTATCCAGAACTGCCCGAGCCCTACAACAACCTCGCTGTGCTCTATGCCAGCCAAGGCCAATACGAAAAAGCCAAGATCGCGCTTGAGATGGCTATCCGCACCCATCCGAGCTATTCAACCGCGCACGAGAACCTAGGCGACATCTACGCAAAGATGGCCAGCCAAGCCTACGACCGCGCATTGCAATTGGACAAGAGCAACACCAGCACCCAAACCAAGCTGGCTCTGATCCGCGACCTGTTCAGCAAGACACCTCGCACCACCAAACCAACGACTGTCGCAGCAGTGACCGCCCCTGCCGAGACTGCTAGCACTCCCGCTGTGGCAAACCCAACTTCACCAACGCCCGCTGTAACGACCGCTCCTCCGGCTGCTGTCGTCAGCAAACCGATCGTGGTCGCTGCGGCACCAACACCCGCTGCTGCAACCAAAGCTCCCGCCAAAGCAGAGCCTGCTGTCGATGTCAGCGCCGAAGTATTGAAAGCCACGCGCGAATGGGCTGCCGCATGGTCCGC
>JAVBYP010000218.1 GCA_030823965.1 Sideroxydans sp. | reverse complement strand
AGAATCACCACGCCTTCTTCACCTGCTTCTTTGATTTCATCAGGGTCAGCCAAGAAGTGGGATAAGTCTTCCAATGCAGTCAAGGTGACCTGCACTTGACCGTATTGCTTCTTCTGCAAGCGGGCGAGCGTGCGCGCGATATCCATCGCGACATTGCCGCCACCAATCACGACGGCCTGCCTTGGCGTGCCAAAGTCCTCATAAGCAGTCGCTTGACGCAGCAGGTCGACCGCCTTACGCACATCTGCATGATCGCTGCCGGGGATTCGAGTCGCGCGACCGAGCTGCAAGCCCAATGCCAAGAGCACAGCATCATGATTCTTATGCAGTTCTTCTAGCGTGATGTCTTTGCCGATACGGACGTTGCATCGAATGTCCACACCTACTGAACGAATCACATCGACATCTTGATCGATGCGCGCATAGGGCAGACGGTACTCTGGGATACCCCAACGTGTCATGCCACCAGGTTTATCTAAAGCTTCATAAACGGTCACGCTATGGCCTAGCTTAGCCAAATCGAATGCAGCGGTGAGGCCCGCTGGACCCGCGCCGACGATGGCTACTTTCTTTCCGGTCGCAGGACCAGGGCCACCAACAACGGCACGGCACTGCTCGAAAGAGACTTGGTCCATGATGTGGCGTTTAAGCCAACGTATCGCGATAGGGTCGCCATCGTGACGGGCTGCGCATGTCGTTTCACATTTGTGCGTGCAGACACTTCCGCAAATTCCCGAGAACGGATTTGTTTCGTAAAGCAGCTTGAGCCCACGTTCATAGTCGCCATCGCGCACTGCTGCAATGTAGTCCGGGATCGACATGTGCGCTGGACAAGTAGCGATGCACAAACCGCAAGAGACGCAACGATCCGCTTCAAGTTTAGCCTGCTCAATGGTGTAGCCTTCAACGATCTCAGCAAACGAGTCGATACGCTTTTCCGGCTCCATTTCACCCATATGCAAACGGGTTTTAGCCATCAACTGATGTCCCTCTGGTCGATGGTAGCCAAGCTCTGCGTTGTCCCAATGTTTCTTATCTACTCCTGGGGTGAAGCGAAATGCGTCAGGATCGCTTTCCACCCACGTGTAGGCATTCGACATGGTGAGCGATTTGGTCATGCAAACATCCACGCACAACGCGCACCAACAGCAACGGCCATAGTCTATGCGCGGGCGCAGACCTGAGTCACCTTGCTTCGTGACTATGCCCTCGATGGGCAACATATCGATGGCACCGTTCTGGCAGATCGTTTCGCAAGTGCCGCAACCAATGCACTTTTCCATATCGTTCTGGTGAAATCCACGATAGCGCGGCGCACCAGGTCTGTCATTCAAAGGATCAGCAATCGTCACCGGATCACGGAATAGATGTTTCCAGGCTGTGAAAGGTGAGAGAAGGTCACGTACGCTCATTGTTATCTCTCGATCTCAGGGGGATAGGTATGCAACGACACCATGAGGGAAGCAACGTCCGCAATATTGATATTGACGATCATGCGCTCTAACAAAGTCATTGCGTGGGTATAGGAAGGACCCCGCACATTCACGCGGCGAGGATAACCACTGCCATCAGTCACCAAGTAATAGCCGTATTCCCCGCGCGAACATTCGCCGCGAATATACGTTTCACCACGCGGGATCTTCCAATGCAAAACATTTGGCACTGTCGCCATCAGTGCGCCAGTGCGCGGCATCTTGGCGAGCATTTGACGCACCAGATCGACCGACACCAGCACATCGCGGCGGCGTACATCTGCACGTGTGTAGATATCTGAATCATGTCCGACCACCGGTTCGAAATCGAGCTGTGAATAGATGAGATAGGGCTGATCCTTGCGCACGTCCTTTGCCACACCAGCAGCGCGCGCGTTCGGGCCGGTGATCCCATAAGAATCGACTAGCGCGGGATCTATATAGCCCACACCAACGGTGCGTTTCTTAAACACCGCGTTGCAAAACATGACTTCATACACATCCTTCATGGTGCTTTCGATTTCGCGCAATGTTTCTTCCATGCGTTTATCGAAACCCTCCGGCAAACCATCGCGCACCCCGCCCGGCATGATGAACATGTGATAGATGCGAGCGCCGGTGAGCTCTTCAAAGCGGTCCAACATCAGGTCGCGAGCATAGGTCGTCCATTGCCCGATAACGCCCAAACCGAGTGCTCCTGATTGGCCACCGAGGTACATCAGATAGCTATTGATGCGCCCCATTTCGAGGATCAGCGCGCGTATCCAGTCTGCCCTCTCTGGTGATTGGATCCCTGCAAGCTCTTCAACTGCGGCGGCATAACAATATTCATTAAAATCAGGTTCCGGCACACAGATGCGACAAACGATCGGAAAGCACTGAATAAAAGTGCGGCGCTCCATGAGTTTTTCAAAACCACGATGGAGATAACCAACGTGTGTCTTCCCCTCCACCACCTCATCGCCGCAGACAGTGAGCTCAACCGACATGTTGCCAGTGATGCCAGGGTGGTTAGGCCCCTGCCACAGCTTCAGATATTTTCCTGAAGCAAGGTCGATATCGAGCGTGCCATCTGCCTTTTTCGACGGATATTGGCTGCGATCGGGAGTAAAAAAAGGTGCGTTCTGTGTCATATCATCTCTCGCCCTAAGTCAGCTGCTGCTTCATGTGAGCTGCCGGATCACGGGTCTCTCGCCCCGGTCGCTGACTATAGTTTTCTTCTGCATATTTCAGCGTGTCAAAGTCGCGGCGATATGGCGGAATATCGTTCCAGCCCTCAAGGATGAATTCTTCATGCAGACGTGGGCTGCCAGGAAAATCGATGCCAAACATTTCTCGTAATTCACGCTGGTAAGTCGCCGCTGTTGGCCACACATCATGGATGCTCTGCATGGTTGCACCATCACGCGCAAGCATTACCCGCAAGCCGATATCACGCCCTGCTGTGCGATTGGAAAGCAAATAGGTGAGCTGGAATTGCCCCTCTTCCAGCCAGTCGACCGCTGTCAACAAAATGAGATGTGTAAAACCTTCGCAGTCGCGCAGATGCAATAGGACAGAACGCAGATGTTCTTGCGGCACCGTGACGAAAGCCAGATTAGGCCTCTGCTCGGTTAGCTCGCCGATCGGGAATAGGCTTATAAGTTTGGTGTGTAGTTCACGCATGATTGAGCTTTACCAGTTGTAGTCCGGCATATCCCAATCGTGGATCACCCGCTTTTGGTTTGCCTTGTACCACTCAAAATTTTCGGCATACAGGTTGGCACCTTCAGCCTTACCTGCTCGAATGAGCTTCTTCATATCCTGAAAGCCGGCCAGCAAGGCCTCAGGTCGCGGCATGCATCCCGCGATATATAGATCGACCGGTAGATAGTCATCCAAACGTTTGATGGTGTTGTATGAATCCCAGTACATACCGCCATTGATGGTGCAGGAACCCAGACCAATCACGTATTTTGGATTTTGCATTTGCTCATATGAGCGAATCGCACGCTTGAGTGTCTTGGTCGACAAGTAGCCTGAAATCACAAACAGGTTGGCTTGGCGAGGGGTGGGACGCCACTGCACGCCAAAACGATAGGCATCAAAGCGCGGCGTCATCAGAGGACGCATCTCGATCGCACCGCAACCAGTACCAAATCCTAGGATCCAGATTGATTCTGAGCGCGCCCAGTTGAATAAGTCTTCAACGATTTTTATATAGGCTGCCGGCATCACAGTGGGGGCTGCTTCGCAGTAATAGTCTTTTAGAGGCTCAACCTCGAACTCGACACCATCCGGCCCTTTAACAACACGTATTTTCAGTTCGTCTTTCATGTCATCTCACACCAATACGATTGATAGAATTCCCAGCGGAACAGCCCAGATCAGGAACCAGCGAATCGACTGCTCGACACGGAAGCGAGGGAAAACGACTCCCACGAAAGCTGACCACAGGTAGATCAAAAATACTTTGAAGAAGAAGGTCGGCCAATCGCTCGCGCCGCCAAAGAACAAGTTCATGTAAATGACAATCTTAGCGATTGGAAATATCGCACGATTGGTCTGCATCAAAGCTAAGTAGGAAGAGTGATATTCAGTAGGTGGCCCAATCGGTATTTCTTGTGGCGCGATGACCACATCGAAAGGCGGCCGCATCATCGATCCCAAGAAGCCAAGCATCGCTGCCGCAACGGCCAGCGGGTTGGTGAACAGCGTCCAATTCAAGATCCCACCTTGCTGCGCCGCAACGATCTCAGTGACCGACAACGTTTGATATTGCAACGCAACAGCGAATACCGCTAGCGCAAATGGCAACTCGGCAGTCGAGACTTGGGCAAGACCACGCGATACACCGATCGCTGCATGTGGATGACCACTTTCGCCGGCACCCAACGCCATACCCAGGGTGCCGAAGAATATGAAATAAAGCGCTAGGATCAAATCCCCCGCGAACGAGAGATTGGAGAACATGTAAGAGCCATAGATAGTCGGCACGAACAATAACAAGCCGACTCCACCCGACAATCGAAACACCGGCCCCAGATAGAACATCGCGCCATGCGTGATCGACGAGCGCAAGCCGTAATTCTTGATCATATCGAAATAGTTTTGCCAAATCGGGATGCCGTAACGTCGTCCCGCGCGGGCGCC
>JAVBYP010000102.1 GCA_030823965.1 Sideroxydans sp. | reverse complement strand
CGTACTGCGCGATGATGCCGAACACGATGACGATGAACGCGCCAGTTGGCCCGCCGATCTGTACGCGTGATCCACCGAGCGCTGAGATGATGAAGCCGGCGATGATGGCGGTGACGATACCTGCTTCGGGTTTAGCGCCAGAGGCGATGGCGAAAGCGATGGCGAGGGGTAGGGCGACCACGCCGACCGTGATGCCGGCGGTGACGTCGGTGGTGAAGCGAGACTTGTCGTAGCCGTGGAGCGCATCGATCAGGCGTGGACGGAAATATTTAGAGAACCTAGCCAGCAGGGAATAGTCCATAGATGTTACTTGGTCACCTCGTTGTTATGACTTACGTTGTTCAAGTTGATGCGTGCAGTCCAGAGCGGCGAGTTTGTAACATTCTGCCAAGGTCGGATAGTTGAATACATTGCTGATGAGGTCGCGCACTGTGCCGTTCAGATTCATCACCAGTTGTCCGATGTGCACCAGTTCACTCGCCTGTTCGCCCACGATGTGCACGCCCAATAACTTCTCATTACGTGCATCCACGATGAGTTTGAGCATGCCCTGAGCATCACCAATGATCTGACCACGTGCGCTGTCTTTGAAATAGGCGCGACCGATGATGTAAGGAATGTTCTCTTTCTGCACCTCTTTCTCGGTCTTGCCTACATAAGAGATCTCAGGGATGGTGTAGACCGCCATCGGTAGATTCTCTGCACTCACATGTTGCTCGCCGCCAAAGGCGTGCAGTACAGCAGCGCGGCCTTGTTCCATGCCGGTCGAGGCGAGTGCAGGGCGACCGATGAGGTCGCCGACGGCAAAGATGTGCGGCACATTGGTTTGGAAATGGGCGTTGACCGCGATCCAACCGTCTTGTGCGGCGACGCCGGCGCGCTCCACATTCAAGCCGCCGCTGTTGGGTTCTCTGCCTTGTGCGTAAAGTACGGCTTCGGTACGGATCTGTTTTCCGCTCTCCAAGATGGTGAGCGTGCCGTTACCCTCCTTGCGGATCTCCGCCACGCGTTCTTGCATGTGGAACGCCACACCCATGCCGAGGAAGCTATCAGCCAATACACCCACCACGTCCTCACTCAGATATTCGAGCAGCTGTGCGTGGCTATCCACCACACAGACCTGCACGCCGAGTGCGGCGAAGATGGAGACGAATTCGCAAGCGATGACGCCGCCGCCCACGACGAGCAGGCTATCTGGCAGATGGCGCAGATTCAGGATGGAGGTAGAGTCGAGGACGGTCTTCTTGTCGAAAGGGATGTTGTTGGGGCGCCGTGGGCGCGAGCCACTGGCGAGCAGGATGACTTCGGCGGAGAGCTTGCGCGTGTTGCCGCTGGCATCCACGACTTGTAACGTATGTGCATCGACGAAGGAGGCTTCGCCGGGGATGAGTGCCACGCCGTGGCGCAACAAGCGTTGCAGGATGACCGATTCTTGCTGTGCTATGACACCTTCCTTGCGTCGCACCGCATCGGCTAACAGACCGTGGCGCCCCCGACTGTCTGGAGTCAGCGCCTGACGCATGCCGCCGGAGCGCGAGAGCAGATACGCCACTTCGCGCATCGCCTTGCTGGGGATGGTGCCAGTCTGTAATCCAGCGCCACCTATCTTGGGTTTGCGTTCGATGATGGCTGCACGCTTACCCATCCGTGCGGCTTGCCACGCAGCATGTTGTCCGGCAGGGCCGGAGCCGATGATGAGGATGTCGTAGTCCATCTGCGTAGCCCGAATTGTGAGGTGCGATTATTTGATACGCATGCCAGGTTGCGCGCCGTCATCCGGCGACAAGATGAACAAGCCCGGCGTCTCACCAGAAGCGGCCAGCACCATGCCTTCAGACATGCCGAATTTCATCTTGCGCGGAGCGAGGTTAGCCACCATCACCGTCATGCGACCTTTCAGCTTCTCAGGATCGTAAGCCGATTTGATACCGGCGAACACGGTACGCGGATTCTCTTCGCCGATGTCCAGCGTCAGCTTCAGCAACTTCTCTGCGCCTTCCACATGTTCGGCATTGGCGATGCGTGCCACACGCAGATCGATCTTGGCGAAATCATCGATGCTGATGGTCTCGGCGATGGGTGCGATGGCACGTTGCTGGTGTTCAGCATGGCGTGTTTCGGAATGGGATTCGGTCATGGGTTTCAGGCTTTCTTGATTAGCGGCAACCATACCTTCGATGAGTTTAGGATCGAGGCGTGTCGCAAGGTGTTGATAGGTGTTGATGGTGTGGGCAGAGGGCAGTGCTTGCCATGCGCCACTCCATGTCAGCGGTGCGATGTTCAGGAAGTTCTCGACCTGCACGGCCAGCTCGGGCAACACGGGTTTCAAATAGAGCGTGAGGTCGCGGAACATGGTCATGGCGGTGGAACACACTTCGTGCAATTCCATCTCCTTGCCTTCAAGTTTAGCCATCGCCCACGGTTGTTTCTCGGCGATGTATTGGTTCGCCACATCGGCTAGACGCATGATCTCGCGCAGTGCACGGGCGTAGTCGCGATCTTCGTAACACCGAGCGATCTCGCCATGGTCGAAAGATGACTTGAATTCAGCAGTCGCTGCGGAGTCGGTGCTACCAAGCTTGCCGTCGAATTTCTTGCTGATGAAACCGGCGCAACGGCTCGCGATGTTGATGTATTTGCCGATAAGGTCGCTGTTCACCTTTGCCACGAAGTCATCGAGGTTGAGGTCGAGGTCTTCCATCGAGCCATTCAGTTTCGCGGCGTAGTAGTAACGCAGATATTCGGTGTTCTTGATGTGGTCGATGTAGCTGCGCGCGGTGATGAAGGTGCCGCGTGATTTGCTCATCTTCTCGCCATTCACAGTTAGGAATCCGTGCGAGAACAACTTGGTCGGTGTGCGGAAACCCGCGTGTTGCAACATCGCTGGCCAGAACAACGCGTGGAAATACAGGATGTCTTTGCCGATGAAGTGGTACAGCTCGGCGTCAGATCCTTGCTTCCAGTAGTCGTTGAAATCGATGCCTGTCTTGTTGCAGAGCTGCTTGAAACTGCCCATGTAGCCGACGGGCGCATCCAGCCATACATAGAAATATTTTCCCGGTGCATCAGGGATCTCAAAGCCGAAGTAAGGTGCATCACGCGAGATGTCCCAGTCGGTCAGCTTGTTCTCACCTTCCGCGCCCAACCATTCCTGCATCTTGTTCGCTGCTTCGTTCTGCAGCGAACCGCTACGTGTCCATTCGCGCAAGAACTGCTGGCAGGAGTCGGCAGAGAGCTTGAAGAAGTAATGATCGGAATTGCGCAGTTCAGGTTTCGCACCCGATACCGCAGAGAACGGCTCGATGAGGTCAGTGGGTGCATACGCCGCGCCACACACTTCGCAGTTGTCGCCGTATTGGTCTTTGGCGTGGCACTTCGGACATTCGCCTTTGATGAAGCGGTCCGGCAGGAACATGCTCTCGATGGGGTCGTAATACTGTTCGATGGAACGCACCTCGATAAGGTCGTTCGCTCTCAATGTGCGGTAGATACCCTGCGCAAATTCTTTAGTTTCGTTGGAGTTGGTCGAGCCGTAGTTGTCGAACGCGACATGGAAGGCGGCGAAATCGTCGTAGTGCTCTTGCCATACTCGCGAGATGAGTTGTTCGGGCGTGATCCCCTCTGTTTTGGCGCGCAACATGATCGGCGTACCGTGGGTGTCGTCGGCGCAGACATAGTGGCAAGTGTTGCCGCGCATCTTTTGGAAGCGTACCCAGATGTCGGTCTGGATGTATTCAACGAGGTGGCCGAGGTGGATGCTACCGTTGGCGTAGGGCAGGGCGGAGGTTACTAAGATTTTACGTGACATATTGCAAGGTTCCTTTAACGAGGCGCGATTGTAGCAAAACCCACGCACCGCCGAGGAATTTGGGTAAAATCGCGCCCGCACAAACCCCTCAAGGAATCAGGATGAGCATCAAGTCAGACAAGTGGATACGCCGCATGTGCGAACAGCACGGCATGATCGAACCGTTCGAGCCGAACCAAGTGAAGGAAGTGAACGGGCAGAAGATCGTGTCTTATGGCACATCGAGCTACGGTTACGACATCCGCTGCTCGCGCGAATTCAAGCTGTTCACCAACATCAACAGCACCATCGTCGATCCCAAGAACTTCGACCCGAGTTCCTTTGTGAACGTCGAGGCTGACTATTGCATCATCCCGCCCAATTCCTTCGCCTTGGCGCGTACGGTCGAATACTTCCGCATCCCGCGTAGCGTGCTGACGGTGTGCTTGGGTAAATCCACCTACGCGCGTTGCGGCATCATCGTCAACGTCACTCCGTTCGAGCCAGAGTGGGAAGGCTATGTGACGTTGGAGTTCTCCAACACCACACCACTACCTGCCAAGATCTACGCCAACGAAGGCGTGGCGCAAGTGCTGTTCTTCGAGAGCGACGAAGTGTGCGAGACCTCTTACAAAGACCGTGGCGGCAAGTATCAAGGCCAGGTCGGTGTCACCCTGCCAAAGATCTAAATGCCCCACCGTAAGCAGATTATCTGGCGTTCTCCCACTGGCGATGTCATCGCTTGCGTGGAGAAGAACAAAGTCTTGCAAGAGAACCTCGTCGAGATACGCCAAGTCTGCCAAGACGCCTTTGAAGATGC
>JAVBYP010000046.1 GCA_030823965.1 Sideroxydans sp. | reverse complement strand
TCCAAAATGCGCACGCAACAAATCAAAGTCCTCCGGGAAGGGAGATGAAAAATAGTCTACCCGCTTTATCGCTTTTTTGATCCACGGCGCATACAGAACTTCATTCCTGATCTTCTTTGCCACGTTCCTCATTCTTTGTTTCAGCAGGGAAGCTGACCAGCCAATCTTGCTGTCCAGCGCTTTTACCAGTCGCTGCGTTTCATCGCCAAGCAGGTTGCCCCCCCCCTGAGGCAGCAGATCGTAATAATCCCCTCCCCATCCACTCCACACGATGGGCAAATGATCGGGGGCGCGCATAATCGCCTTTGCCTTTAGCCCATCCATAAAATGCACGACCAGACAATCGCACCATGCCAAATCTTCCATTAATGCTTTGGATGCGAGGTAGCGTTTACTTACAACACGTATGTTTTGTTGGCCCGAAAAGAACTTCTGTGCATCCGACACATTGGCAGAGATTACCCGAAATGAATTTTCGAGTTCTTTGCACATATCGAATATCTCAGCTGCAACTATTACAAATTTCTTTTCATCTGGAAAAAGGTGAAGAATCTTCATAAGAGGGCGCACAGAGAAAGCTGTTCGCATCGCATTGCCACTACTCTCCCCGCTCACACATAAGGAAGATGCTGGAGCAGAGATCGGGGTAATGCTGCCCTAGCTTGTAACACCCCTCCAGATATTCTTTGGAAATGATGTCGGTCTGAAGTAATCGATCCCACTGGAAATTTGCCAGTGCCTTGAAGAAAATCCCGGAGCGGTGAACCACCTTGAGTCCGGCCGCCACGGCATCGCGCTCCAAAGTATCCAGCGTGTAGGTGCAACGATGGCCATGCTCGGCTTCGGCCGATGTGACCGCCGCGTTATGCGAGATCAAGCCCATCTTGACGGCGATTTGGCGCGAAGGCGCATTCGCATTCGGACACACCAGAAAGAACCTGCCGCCTTCGGCCAGCCACTCGTCGTTGATGCGCTTCAACACACGCACGGGATCGTCTATGTGTTCCAACACATGTGTCAGCACGATGTTGTCGTAGCGTCTTGGCAGCTTTGCCGTCTCAAACAATGAATGGATGTAATCCACCTTGTCACCGAGTTTGCGCTTTGCTTCTGCGATGGCGTCGCCGGATGCTTCGACACAAGTGACATCGTCGAAGTGCTCTACAAAACGCCGAGTGAAGTCACCTTTAAAGCTTCCCAATTCAAGCAGACTCCCTTTGTTAAAAAAAGGCTCGAAGGATCTGATCATGTAGGGATGCATCACATCGAAATCGAAACCATAGGCATACTGGTGATCTGCGGTGTCACGAATCTCGCTGTTGTAATCGCGCTGCTGGTTCATCTATGTTCCCTTTCTCAAATCAAGCGTCATTTTCTTAATCCCGTTCTCGCATCTGGCCAGCATAAAACCGTGTTTCTTGTAGAGTGCAATAGCTGCACTGTTGCCTTCACCCACTTCCAATTCGATGCGTTCGAAATCCAGTCCGCGTACATGATCAATGCATTTTCCCAAAAGTTGCGAGGCGATGCCCTTACCCTGCCAGTTGGGCAGCACACTAACGCTGGTTATAAATGCGTTGCACTTATCGGGAGCATTGCAATATACCGCCAGCAAACCAACCAGTTCGCCTGCTGCCCATGTCTCAAAGCACTGCGCCTTGCCGGCGACTTTGCACGCATAGTCGCCGATATCAACTCTTGCGCTCAAGCGCGGCACAAATGCATTGTCACAAAGCAACAGGTGACGGGCAATTTCCGCCTCGCTAGCACGTCCGGTGCTGTATTCGAGGGTCTCGCTCATACTTCCAGTTCAGCCAGACCGAAACCAAGACGCCCGAATTCATTGCCGTTGTAGAGCAAATAGACTTTGCCATCGCACTCGAACACATGCGGATAACACTGCATGTCACTGTCCCACTCGCTGGGGGAGCCTTCCAGCAGCGGATTTTCGTCGTCGCGTGTCCAATTTATCAGATCATCAGTCCAAGCATGACCGATGCGGTAGCCGCGTCCCTTGGCTTTGCGAAAATCGAACGATTCACGATAGCAAAAGAACATGTGATGGCGCTTGCCGATGCCGATCACCGTGGGCAATGCCTGGCTTTCGTCCGGCCCAAGCCGATCCGGCACGATACACCGAGCTTCTTCCTTGACCCATTCGATGCCATCGCTGGAGGTTGCATGGCCGATCTTGTAGGTGCGGTCAGGCGCTACGTCGGGTGCGAATTTCTTCCAGCCGGTACCAAAGATGTACCACATGTGAAATACGCCATCAATGACTTTGGCGAATCCGTCGCCAACTAGACAGGGTTCGTTTAGGGAAGCAGACAATACCGGCCCCGGCCCTAGACGCTGGAAGGTGAGTCCGTCATCCTTGCTGACTGCCAAACCGATGGCCGTATCCACGGATACCGACACCCGGCGGTTCCAGCCGCAGGTGTAGCCGTACACCTCATCGCCGTGGCGCATGACACTCATCGGGAAGATGCCATGCTCGTCGAAGCAGCCGAGGTCACCGAGTGGAATCACTGTCTCGCTGGAAACGCGGATAATATCGCGCAAGTTTTTCTGCATATCGACAAAAGCGATATGGCTGAGGTATTTGCCGTTGACCGGCTCGACCGCACGGGTGGAGAAGTAGATGCGCACAAAACCTTCGAACATCAGCACCTGCGGCGACTGGGCAAATTGTACACAGCCGTTCTGCAACACATGTTGGGTAGGATCGAAAATCTTTCCGAGTTTATTCCACTTCATCGACTACTCCAATTTCCCTTCGAGTACAGCGAGACCAAATCCATAACGACCGACCTGGTCGCCGAGGTAGGCCATATAAGTCTTGCCATCCAGCTCGAACACGTGCGGATAGCTGATCATTTCTGCATCCCAGCCCTGCTCGGAGACATCGATGCCCGCCTTGCTGTCATCGCGCACCCAATTCACCATGTCGATGCTGGATGCGTAGCCGATACGGTAGCCATTCTGCTTTCCGCGATAATGGCTGCTGTACCGGTAACAGAAAAACATGTGATATTTGCCGTTGGCATAGAACACATCGGGGCTGGCCTGTGCTTCGTCCTC
Organism: Sideroxydans sp.; assembly: GCA_030823965.1. Classification (GTDB taxonomy): domain Bacteria; phylum Pseudomonadota; class Gammaproteobacteria; order Burkholderiales; family Gallionellaceae; genus Sideroxyarcus. The sequence goes on along the minus strand of JAVBYP010000046.1, from coordinate 1,527 downwards.
TTCGATGCGGCTTTCGATTAGATCACGATTAACCTTGTGCCAATGGATGCCGTCAACAGATGTCGCCATGCGTATCTTGTACACCGGTTCGGCACGGCCATCAACCCGCTTCCATTTGCTTCCAGCGATGTAGAACAATTGCCATTGTCCGTTGAAGCGGCGAACTTTGGGGCCACTCAGCACAAAGGGTTCATCCGTCGTATAGCTCAGCACCGGGCCGGTGCCCATCTTCCGGAATGTCTTACCGCCATCGCTGCTCTCCGCACAGCCGATGGCGACATTGAACGGCACCGACTCGCAGCGCGTCCAACCGGCGTAATAAGCACGCACCGTATCACCTTCGCGTGTCACGGACACAGGATAGGTGCCAAATTCGTCAAACTCCCCCAGTCCGCCCAGACTCAGAATGGGCTGTTCGGCTACTTGACGCACCTTGAATAAATCGCCGCGATCAAGATCGACCCAAGCGGAGTAGCTGACATATTGACCGTTGGAATCGGCGGGTGGGCGGCATGAGAAATACACTCGCACGACATCATCCAGCACAAGCGTGGCTGGGGCTTGGGCGAATTCTTTCAACCAAGGCCGCTCAGCAACGTCCTGCGGGGTAAAAGCTTTACCAAGTTTTTTCCAGTGGAACATGTTCAGACCAATTCGTAGTTGGAGGTGATGCTTGCTCGCACAGCATCGAGCGGATTGAACATCAGTACATCGACAATGGACAGCCAAGGCACAAACGGGGGTCCCAACTGTTCATACTCGAACGGCTTCGCCTTGATGAACTTCAAATCGATCCCGCAGGTGCCAAATTCACCCTTGTCATATAGCTCTACGCCACCGATGGCGTTGATGTAGGTATCTGCACCCAGCGCCCGGCACAACGAAAGCACTTTGTCCTGCGCCTTAAGATTGTGATCGATGGCAATGTCCGACGAAATGCATATCTTGGTTGCGATGTCCAAGTGACTGCATGTCTCGACAATAGAATGATGGATGTAGCGGAATAAGTTGTTTTCTTCACAGCGCACGATGCGTTCCAACAATGGGAAGGTCTGCACGAAATACGGCGCGCGTCCATATGCACCCTTGAACTGGTTAAGCAGTTTGCTGCGGTCGAAATCGGCTGCCAGCTGGCGTTGCATCACATCAAGCGAATCGGAGTCTTTTTTTAGCGGGAGCGAAAACATCACATCGACACCGTTCAGCAGCATGCGATTGCGGTTGATCCAGCCCTTCTTGGTGTATTTGATATTGTCATAAATGACAAAAGTATCCACCGCAGCAATGAGTTGGTAGTAGCCGATGTAAGGCAGAAAATAGGGTTGCATGATGGCCAGCCTCATCTTGCACCTCGCGTGAGGCCGCTTGTTCGGGTAACTACCACTTTATTGCCCCGCAATAAAACCGGTGATCTCGTCGACCACCGACATATCCAAGTCGGGATAAATTGGCAGACAGAGCACTTGCTGCGCGGCGGCTGTGGCTTGCGGCAGATTCTCTCTATGCGAGGACGGCAAACCACGATAC
>JAVBYP010000093.1 GCA_030823965.1 Sideroxydans sp. | reverse complement strand
TTCCACATGCAAGGTTCTTCCGACACGCTCCGACTCAAGGTCGGCGGCAACTCTGAGTTGGCTCAAAAAGAACCCGTACTAGCAGGGAATCTGGCGTTCGATAACAAGAATTCGATGCAGGCTGTCGTGTTTGAGAACGTACTGTTCGATACCGCGTTCAACAAACTAGCGCTCGAACATCTGGCTTTTGATTTCAGCAATTCAGTGGGTAGCGCCGGTAATCTTTATCTCGCTCAAGATAGTTGGATGTTGCGTGAACACCTGACACTACCCATTGATGAAGGACACGAATTGGCATTGGGTGCCAATTACGAACGCGCGCTGACCAAGATCGACGCAGATCTGAAGAATGCGACGTGTACACAGTTCAACCCTAGTTGCGATCTGACTAGCGCATCACAGAAACAATTGGTCGACCAGTTCTATTCGCACGGATGGGATGTGTCGGCACAAGACCGCAAGCGCATCGTACCCACGGTGACATTGGTGACCGGAGTACGCCACACCTATGAGGATTATCTACGCAAGTCGTACACCGAACCTAGGCTGGGGGTCGAGTGGGACTACACGCCGAACACCTTGATCACCGCAGGTTGGGGGCGACACAACCAGATGCCCATCGGTCAGCAGGTCGCCAAGAATTTTGGCAACCCAAACTTATCCCACTTGCTTGCAGATCACAGCGTACTGGGCGTGTCACACAAAGTGGACACGATGTGGTCTTGGAAGGCAGAGACCTATTACAAGAAATTCAGCGACCTTGTCGTGGATGACACACAGCTCAACTACATCAATGGCGCGAGCGGCAAGGCGTACGGCTTGGAGTTCCTGTTGAAGAAAGAACCCAGCGAGGAACAACTTTCTGGGTGGTTCGCATTGTCGCTATCCAAGTCACTACGCCGCAACGACATCACGGGCGAATCGTTCCGCTTCGAGTTAGATCAACCCATCAACGCCACTGTTGTGACGACCTACAAGTTGGATGATGACTGGACATTGGGTGCGAAGTGGAATGGACACTCAGGCACGCCTTACACCCCGATCAATGGCACTTCGGGAAACTATCCAGATGGTAGACCCATCCCCAATTACGCCGCCATCAATTCTGGCACGCTCCCCTTCTACCATCGCTTAGACGTTCGACTGGATAGGCGACTCAAGATGGATGGCTACCAACTGGAGATGTATTTCGAGTGGAACAACTTGTATCAACAAAAAAATGTAGTGGGCTATAGCTACGACCCCACCTACACAGAGAAGACACCCGTCTATCCTTTCGTACTTCCTATCTCATTCGGAGTGCAGGCGGAGTTTTAAATCACAAAATAAAACGCCCCAGCGCCTAAGGCACTGGGGCGGTGTGATTCGTATCGCTTAGATGGAAGCGCTGACAGATGTGAATGCTGGAAGTGCGACGACGAAAGACACTACGCCAGCAACCACCCAACGAACGAACCTTGCGACACTTTCATAAGCTTTTTTCATTTGATCACCTCTTAGTTTGTTGATACATGTGTCCAGCTTGTTTCACCGGACCTAGTCTCAGAGCTGAGTCATTCAAAATAGTTCCCTACTATTTTAGTGAGATTTACGATGTTGCCATTTCCACACCACCATCAAGCGCCAGCCCAAACGTACCAGCACATATCCCAGCACAGCCAAACTACTCGCCAAGATCGGAAGTCCGATGAGGATTGGCTCGCCTAACGATAGCAACCAGTTCCACAAGGGATCGAACCAATCATGTAGGTGCAATTCTGGGAATTCGCGAACATTGGCGACATCCCCTTCGCCCAGCACCAAAACGCCGATCTGATACGCAAAAAGATACAAAGGGACGATGGTGAAAGGGTTGGTGTAGAACGTCATAACGAGTGCCACAGGCAGGTTGACCCGCAACCATATCGCCAACAAGGCGGCAGAGATCATTTGTAAAGGTCCGGGCACCAGCCCGCAGAACAAACCAAGCGCGACACCACCCGCCACCGAACGGCGATGCAGATGCCACAGATTGTGATGTTGCAACCAATGCGCGATTGGCTGTAACCAGCTTATCTTTTGGATGCTGGCCGCACTTGGCAGCCGACTTCGAATGAATTTTTTCATGGTGTGATTGTAGCCCTTGAAAGTGTCAGTTAGGCTACACGCATGGTTTCGTTCGCCCTCTTCTTCGCCTTCGGTGTCTGGCTGCTACAGCAACAAGCAGCATTGCCCGCCGTACCTGCGTACTGGCCGCTCGTCTTACTCACTCTTCTCATTCCAGTCGTCAACAAAAATGCCGCCTTGCGCTTCGCACGGCACGCGCTCATCCTCATCTGCGCTCTACTCTTCGGTTTCGCATACGCCGCGTGGGTCGCCCAAGCTCGATTGTCCGATTCACTCCCCGATGAATGGCAAGGGCAGAACATCACACTCACGGGCATCGTTGCCGAGATGCCGCGCATCCACGAACGCGGCTTACGCTTCACCTTCGATGTGGAGAATGTGCAGACCGAGGCGGCGCATGTACCCAGACGCATCCAACTCGCCACTTACGATGGTGATGCAGATCAACCTTTAGATATCCACGCAGGTGAAAGTTGGCGCTTCACGGTTCGCTTGAAACAACCACACGCAACGAGCAATCCACACGGATTCGATTTCGAAGCATGGGCATTGGAACGCAATCTGCGCGCCACGGGTTATGTGTATGCAAAAGGCGACAACCTGAAACTGGCGGAAACCAGTCGATCCCCTGTCTATTTAATCGAACGTTTGCGCGAATCTGTGCGCACCCATTTCAAACAGACCTTGGGAGACGCACCTCACGCCGGCATTCTCGTAGCGCTCGCCATCGGTGACCAAGCCAGCATCACCCAGAGCGAATGGCAGTTGTTCACACACACTGGCGTGAATCATCTGATGAGCATCTCTGGATTGCATATCACCATGCTAGCCAGTTTGTTCTTTGCCATCACCTATTGGCTCTGGCGACGCAGTGTGCGATTGACCTTGTATTTTCCTGCGCGCAAAGCAGCGGCGTTGGTGGGACTGTTCGCAGCACTTTGCTACACCTTGATCTCAGGCTTCGAAATACCTGCGCAGCGCACGCTCCTCATGTTGAGCACCTTCGCGTTGATGATGTTGCTGTCACGCAATGTCGCCCCCAGTCAGATGCTCGCCGCCGCATTGGTGGTCGTCTTGTTAGCCGATCCTTGGGCGGTGATGTCACCCGGCTTCTGGTTGTCGTTCGGTGCGGTCGCGCTCATCTTCTACGTCACGGCCAACCGCTATGGCAGAACGCATTGGCTGATGGAATACGGCAAGGTGCAGTGGGCGATGACGATAGGACTCATCCCGCCCCTGCTGGCCTTGTTCCAACAGATGTCTCTGGTCTCTCCTATCGCCAACGCATTCGCAATCCCCTTGGTCAGCTTCGTGGTCGTGCCGCTCACCTTGCTGGGTACGCTGCCACCGTTCGAGTGGATGCTCTATCTCGCGCATCAGGCGATGGCACTGAGCATCTGGTTGCTGCAAGCTCTAGATGACTTGCCTCTGTCAGTATGGACGCAACACGCGCCACCCACTTGGACCATCTCTTGCGGCGTGCTGGGTGCACTCTGGATACTCGCTCCGCGTGGGTTCCCGCTACATAGCTTAGGCATCCTATTCTTGTTGCCGATGTTCCTCATCGCCCCAACCACGCCCGCAGAGAACGCCGCCCGCATCATCGTGTTCGACGTGGGTCAGGGTTTGGCCGTCGCAGTGCAGACACACAGCCATGCCCTACTGTATGACGCAGGGCCAGATTTTGCAGGAGAGTCGGATAGTGGCAATCGCATCCTCGTCCCATCCTTACGTAGCATTGGGATAGCTAAGCTGGATGGCTTGATATTGAGCCACGATGACATCGACCACGTCGGCGGCGCGAACTCCGTGATGCAGGCACTCCCTATCGATTGGGTCTCTTCATCACTAGAAGCAGACCATCCGTTACTGAGAACAGTGAAGCAACACAACGCTTGTACAGATGGGCAGAGTTGGACATGGGATGGCGTGAGGTTCGATGTACTCCACCCCTCAGACCTCGATGATTCAGAAAAGAAACATGACAACGATCAAAGTTGCGTCTTGCGTATCAGCGTGGGCACTCAGTCGATACTATTGGTCGGCGACATCGAAAAGGCTTCCGAGTCACGCTTACTCGCCCTGCATATGCATGACTTGCCTTCTACCCTGTTGGTCGCACCCCACCACGGTAGCAAGAGTTCGTCTTCTGACGCTTTCGTGAAGGCGGTTTCCCCCAAACAGGTCGTATTCACTGCGGGCTATCGCAATCGCTTCCTTCATCCGCATCCCACTGTATGGCAACGTTATGGAGATGCTGGGGCGGCACGACTGCGCTCAGACATGGATGGCGCGGTCATCATTGACCTGGGCGCTGAGAATTTGAAGGTGGAAAGCTACCGCAAGACGCACCGCCGTTACTGGACGCATGAGGTAGCCAACTAGTAAGAAAGTAGCTAGCAATACGTATCATCCAGAGTGACGGCACGGGTATAATTTGCACCATCATTCAACCCCAAGGAAATATCGTGTCTCTCTCCACTCGCGTACAAGCCATCAAACCCTCTCCCACCCT
>JAVBYP010000100.1 GCA_030823965.1 Sideroxydans sp. | reverse complement strand
ACGGGACTGGCGATCGTCTGCATGAGTCGTTCCAATATCTGGAAACACTCTTTCTCATGCGCCAGATCATTGAATAAGACCGTGAACTCATCCCCACCCAATCGAGCCACGGTATCACCAGCACGTAATTCATGCTGGATACGGCGCGTGACTTCAACCAGCAACTGGTCACCCTTCTCGTGACCATACATGTCGTTGACTTCCTTGAAGCCATCGAGATCGATATAACAGATGGCGAGTGTCCTGCCGCCACGTTGCGCGACAGCGACCGCCTGACCGAGCCGGTCCGCTAACAATCGCCGATTGGGTATGCCCGTCAGGACATCGTAGTTAGCGACATGGCTCAATTCAGCTTCGTATTCTTTGAAATAGGTTATATCGGAAAATACACCGACGTAGCGTTGCACTCGCCCGTTCTCGTCACTGATGGTCGTGATGGACAGCAGTTCTGCGAATAGCTCTCCCTCCTTGCGTCGATTCCATAATTCCCCACGCCAGCTGCCCGTCTCTCCGAGCACCTTCCACATCTCCACATAGAACGCTTTGTCCTGTCTACCAGAACTCAATATCTTCGGATCTCTCCCCATCACCTCTTCGTGCCCATAGCCGGTGATACGCGTGAATGCCGGATTGACATCGATGATGCGATTGTCGGCATCGGTGATGAGGATGGCTTCCTGCGTAGTATCGAACACGCTGGCGGTGATGCGCAGATTCTCCTCACCGCGTTTACGCTCATTGATGTCTCGCCCTATACCCAGCGCCCCGACGACAACCCCCTCTTTGTTCAATTCGGGAACGAAGATGACGTGATGCCAATGCAAACTGCCATCTGGATGCTTTATCTCGAATTCGGTCTCCACTCGTTCGCCGCTATCCATGACCCGCTCGACCATACTTTGCAAGTCACGAATCAGGGACGAATCTGGGCAAGCCTCTACAGGTAGTTCACCTACTGAAGGCAACAATTCAGGATTGATGGTCCGCGCCATAGAGGGGTTCATGTAATGCACCCGACAATCACGGTCGTAGCGAATGATGTTGTCAGGCAAGTTTTCAGCCAGCGTGCGAAATTCTCGTTCGCTCTCTGCCAGCGTGTGCTTGATCCGCTCGTGCTCGGTGATGTCGCGCCCAACGCCAAGCACGCCGATCAACTTGCCTTTGCTATCGCACATCGGCGTCTTCACGACCTCGAACAATCCTCGATATCCACCCTTGGAAAACGTCAGCCATTCCTCGCTCACGCTAGGCTGCCCCTCCGCCATCACCTTACGATCATTTTGACGGAAGGAGTCCGCCTGTTCTTTTTCCACAAAGTGGTAGTCTGTCTTGCCGATGATCTCTGATTCCTGAACACCAAAGAACATCTCGAAGCGGCGATTGCATGCCAGATAGACGCCCTGTTCATCTTTCAGCCAGACCAGATCAGGCAGCGTGTCGAGGAGTATGCGCAGAAAGTTCTCCTCAATCCCGGCGCGTTCTTCTGCTAGCCCACCGACCATCACCTGCGTCAGATCGTGCTCACTCACCAACCCGGCCATGCGCCCGTCGTCATCTACCGCTATCAAATGACGCACTTTGTGAGAGAGCATCTTTTCAGCCGCCTGATGGGTCGTCGCATTGCGTGAGATGGTCAACACGGGTGCGATCATCACTTGTCCCAACTCCAGGTCGGCATAAGACCTTTCGCCTGAATAGAACCGCACCATGTCACGCTCAGTGATGATGCCGACAGGCTTTTCGTTCTCGACCACGATCACACAACTCTTGCGTTGTTCTTGCATCAACTCTATGGCTTGCGTCAATGCACAACTAGGCGGTAACGCAATGGCTGAATGCTTGGCTAGCGAAGAGATCTTGCGGCGCCCAGCCAATGCAGTCAGACCAAGATGCGAACGGAAATCCGTCTCGCTGACCACGCCGGTGACCACGTCTCGTTCATCCACCAACACCAAATGACGGATCCCGGCGCGTAGACATTCCTGATACGCCTCAAGGCAGTCCTTATCACCTCGCATGGTGATGACTGGTGCCGACATGCCGACCCGCAATGGACTATCCAGCGGCATTCTGTCGTGCATGACTTTCAGGATGTTGCGTTCGGTGACGATGCCTACTGGATGGCGGCTCTCATCGATGACCACGATGGAGGAGAAGCGCCGTTGCGCCATCAGGTTCGCAGCTTCACCCAATGTCGCCGCGACAGAGAGACAAGCGACATCATGCGTGGCGATATCATCTAGCGATATTGTGCGATCAGTCATTTCTTTGCATCTTCCATATCAATGATTGTCGTGACCTTCGATCAGTGTGGATCGCCGAGTAGGCGCGTGAATTCAGCTTTCACCACGCCATAGCACTCACAGCAGACTGTCTCCAGCCCTGCACGATCCAACACCTTGATGCGCCCTCGGTTATACGCGATCAAGCCTTGGTTGCGTAACTCACTCGCCACCTCTGACACACTCTCTCGCCGCACGCCTAGCATGTTTGCGATGGCTTCATGGGTGAGTACGAAGTCATCAGCCAACGATTTGTCGCTGATCAATAACAAGTGTTGGCAGAGTTGCTGGATCAAGGAGTGATGTTTCTCGCACACCACCGTTTGTGATATCTGCGTCATCGACGCTTGCGCATAGAGCAAGAACACATTGCGCAAACCATCGATGCTGGCAGACAAGTGGGCCAAGGGTTGTGATTCGATCTGGAACACATGGCCGGCAGTCTCGACCACCGCCCAATATGGGATGGTATTCCCGCCCAGCACCTGAGCCACACCGAACATCCCTTCGTTACCAATGACTGCGACACCTGCAGATGAGCCACTCTCCAAACGATAGAACAAAGAGATCGCGCTATCGACAGGGAAATAGATATGGCTGAGCGGTTTACCAGACTCGGCAAGGATCTCACCCGCCTTAAGATGGGTGATCTTTAAATGTGGTTGCAATTCTTGAAGTTCATGCGGCTGTAACGCGGCAAGTACGCGATTCTGAAGAAATGCGTGATGATGTGGCATTGGTGTTTCCAGTCTCTCGTTTGGTTCGGGTCAACTACTTCCTGTGGAAATTCCAGCCTATCCTCTGAAATGAGATACCGAAAACAGGTCGATCCAAACTGATGCCTTTGCATCGACTAAGACTCTGAGGTCCCTCTTATTGCAAGCTTAACAAATCAACTCTAAAACGCTTCGTACGGTAACCCACACATAAGCGGCGACACATCGATTGGTTTTACCAAAGTCTGGTTATGCATAGATGACTCGGACGTTCTCACTGCCACACAAACCACGCAGACCCTCCAGCAACTCGTCCGGCAGAGTGACCTGCCAGTCGTCACTTAGACGCAACGGCGCACTGCCAATGAGGTTGGTATAGTTGAGTTGGATGGGACATTTTCCGCCGCGATAGGGAGAGAGCAGTTCTGCCAACTTGGGTACACGCACCTCGCCATCTATCGAGCAGTGGATATCTAGGCGTTTAGCGAAGGCTGCACGTGCCGAGGCGAAATCATAAAGTTCGTCTGCGGTGACGCGCATGCTACCGGAGTAGGCATCCAACTCCGCTTTGCCGTTCACCACCAGCAGCTCATCGTCGCGCATCCAGTTGCGGTTGGCATCATAGAGCTCGCTGAACACCACCACTTCCAACGCGGCACTGCCATCGTCCAGTGTCAGCACGGCCATCTTGCCGCGCCGTGTCTGCAAGATGCGCACACCGCTTACCATACCCGCCAGCACGATGGCTTTCGCATTGTTGCGGCGACCACCACCGTTACCATTTCCGTAGCCACCGCCGTTGCCGCTCGCGGGCGTGATGATGTCCGGCGTCACATCGATCAACTTGTGCTTCACGAAGTTGGACAACTCGCTCGCAAACTCATGATAAGGATGTCCGCTCAGATAGAAACCGAGTGCGGTCTTTTCCTGTGCCAGCTCTTCGCGCATCTTCCAACGTGGCACATCGGCCATCTGGACGGGCATGTCGCCGCCATCGTCGTCACCGAAGAGACTGTTCTGATTCGCCGCGCGTGCATGTTGCTCGGCACTGCCCAGCGCCGCATCGAGCGAGGCGAGTAATTGATAGCGATGATCGTTGATGCCATCGAACGCACCCGCGCGTATCAACGCTTCGATGGAACGACGATTGACGATGCGCTTGTCCACACGACGGCAGAAATCGAACAGGTCTTTGAACGGCCCGTCCTTACGCGCAGCCACGATGTTCTCTACTGCCGCCTCACCTGTGCCTTTGACTGCCCCCAGTCCGTAGGCGATGGTCTTTGCGTCCACGGGCTGGAAGCGGAAGCAGGAAGAGTTGATGTCCGGCGCCAAGATGGTCAAGCCTTGCTGCACGGTGTCTTGGTAAAAGAAACTGACCTTGTCGGTGTTAACCATTTCCGAGGTCATGGTGGATGCCATGAACGCAGCGGGGTAGTGACACTTGAGATAGGCCGTCTGATACGCAACGACTGAGTACGCTGCCGCGTGTGACTTGTTGAAGCCGTAGCCAGCGAACTTTTCCATCGTGTCGAAGATCTCGTTCGCCTTCTTTTCTTCGATGTTGTTCTTAGCCGCACCGGCAACGAAGATGCTGCGCTGCTCAGCCATCTCTTCAGCCTTTTTCTTACCCATCGCGCGGCGCAACATGTCCGCACC
>JAVBYP010000158.1 GCA_030823965.1 Sideroxydans sp. | reverse complement strand
GCGATATGCCCGAGATCGAACTTGACCAAGGACTTGTCGGAATTGTCGATGTTGGCTTTGTACTGCTGGAGCTTCTCTTTGACGAAGCCTGTGTCATAGCGACGATCAGACACCGTTGGCAACATGGCATCAGAGATATGACCTACGCCGCCTAAGCGCGCCGCCTCCAAAGCGAGGTCAGCCGTGGAGATATCCACGCCCATACCGCCGATCATGATAGGAACCAACTCGTGCTTGCCCAACTTCAGGCGGTAATCATCAACTTTTTTTGTCATCGTCTCCCCACTGCTTTTGGGGTCTCCTCAGTAACCATCTGTGCCGTTTGCCAGCTCATTTTATGGCGCTATATTACCTTGGAATAGCGCGCATGTTCGGTACGCGTGCGCAGATATTTGTCGAACACCATACAGATGTTGCGGATGAGCATGCGCCCCTTAGGGGTGACAGTGATCCACTGTGGTGACAATTTCAGCAAGCCTTCCTTCTCATACTCAGCCAACTCTTTCATTTCGGTGGCGAAGTATTGATCGAAGTCCACCAAGTAGGCGATACCCAAAGACTCCTTGGATATCTCGAAATGACACATCAATGCTTGGATGATGGCGCGGCGCACCAGATCGTCAGCATTTAGCTCCAAGCCACGCATGATGGGCAACTGGTCTCGATCGAGGGCGTCGTAATAGTCTTCCAGTTCGCGATAGTTCTGGCTGTAGGTGGGGCCGATCTTGCCAATGGCGCTGACACCCAAGGCGACTAAGTCGCAATCCGAATGGGTGGAATACCCTTGGAAGTTGCGGTGCAAGCGACCTTGACGCTGTGCGACTGCCAACTCATCTTCGGGTTTGGCGAAGTGATCCATACCGATGTAAACATAACCTGCGCCCGTGAGTTTGTTCACCGCCATGCTTAAGATATCCAGCTTGGTCTGTGCCGCTGGTAGTTCATCTTCATTGATACGGCGCTGCGGCTTGAAGATGGTCGGCATGTGCGCGTAGTTGTAGATGGATAGACGATCCGGATCGGCCGCGATGACACGATCCAGCGTGCGCCCAAAACCTTCCAGCGTCTGTCTGGGCAGGCCATAGATCAGATCTATGCTCACCGACTTGAAGCCATTGGCACGCGAAGCCTTGATGACGCGCAAGGTCTCCTCTTCACTCTGAATGCGGTTCACCGCTTTTTGCACGTCGTCATCAAAATCTTGCACGCCCACACTGATGCGATTGAAGCCCGCTTGCCCCAGCAAAGCGATGGTCTCGTCGGAGACTTTGCGCGGATCGATCTCGATGGAGTATTCACCATCAGGGATCAATTTGAAGTGTTTGCCAATCGCTGTCATCACTTCGCGGATCTCGTCATCGCTCAAAAAAGTGGGCGTGCCACCGCCGAAATGCAGTTGCTCGACGACTTGGCGCTCACCTAGAAGTTTTGACTGCATCTCCATCTCTTTGATGAGATAACGTACATATTCCGCCGCTTTGCTCTTATCTTTGGTGATGACCTTGTTGCAGGCACAGTAGAAACACAGCGTGTTGCAGAATGGGATGTGGATGTACAGCGACAGCGGACGACTGACCCCGCCTATCTCACGTTTGGCCACCCATTGACTGTAACTTTCCGCATTAAATGCTTCAATGAAGCGGTCTGCGGTCGGATACGAGGTGTAACGCGGCCCGTTCTTATCCAGCCTGCGGATCAGCTCTAGGTCCACCACCAATTGATTGACTGCATCGTTCATCACTGCCTCCATAAATGAGGCGCGTACTATGCCATCTCTCTGTCTAGAAGACTTGATATATGTCAAAATAGCCCGGCATATAAACCCTCCGCGACCTGCGGCTATAAGTGACAACAAAGTGCCCCCAAATACCACCTCAGAGCTGAAGATCGCCTGCTCGAATTGCAACCTTCGCGAGATATGCCTTCCTGTCGAACTGACCGAAGGTGAGATGCATCGGCTAGAAGAATTGAGCAACAACAAGCGCAGTTATCCATCTGGTGGCTATCTCTATCGTACCGGCGACCGCTTCAAGTCCCTGCACGCCATTCGCAGCGGCTCCTTCAAGACTCGCGTCCTACACGAGGATGGCCGCGAACAAGTGACTGGCTTTTTGATGGCGGGTGAGATCATCGGATTAGATGCCATCAGCACCGATCTGCACACCTGCGAAGCAGTAGCGATGGAGGACAGCGAAGTATGCGAACTGCCTTTCGTCAAACTGGAAGAGCTCAGCCGCGAGATCCCCAGTTTGCAACGCCATCTACATAAGATAATGAGTCGCGAGATCGTACGCGACCAAGGAATCATGCTGTTGCTGGGTTCGATGCGGGCGGAGGAACGACTGGCCGCTTTTTTGCTGAACCTGTCTCAGCGCAATGCGGCCCACGGTATGTCCGGCACTCAACTCAAACTGCGCATGTCGCGACTTGAGATCGGCAGCTACCTAGGATTGAAGCTGGAGACGGTCAGCCGAGCCTTCTCACATTTCCAAGAAGATGGATTGATACAAGTCAAAGCGCGGGCTGTGGAACTGCTAGACCTGCCACGATTGCGTACTTTAGTTGGCAAGTCTTGATGCGACCAACTGTCGCATTCCATTATTGAACTGAAATAGGTATCCTGCGCACCGCAACCAAAACACGATAGGGAGAAGAGATGACACAACCATACCAAGCTACACTGGAAGAGATGACTCGTGCCAAATGGCCGCATGAGATATTCCTCATCAATCTGGTGTTCAACCACATCTTGGTGTTCGCATCCACCTTCGGGGTATTCAGCACCTTTCCACTGATGGTGATGATCGTGCCTCTGACTTCGTTCATCATCACCGCCTACATCGCGATCAAAGCAAAGAAAGTCGCTATCGGAAGCGACACCGCCTTCGTGAAGGCCCATTGGGTAGTCGCCAACAAACGCAACACGCACTTCATGTGGTTGCTGAGCATCACCTGCGTCGTTATCGGCGGCGGGTTCTGGCTCTCCAAGTTGATGGGCTGGTCCAAGATCGCCACCATCGCATTGCTCGGCGGAGTCGGGCTGTTGCCATTCATGGTGTCATTGCTGGTGTTGATCGTGCTGGGCAATGACTCCATGTATCAAGCCCGTCACCATAAATTCCCACGCGGTACGACACCACCAGTCGATGCTGCTTAAACATTCACTTAAATAATGAAAACTGAAAACAAGATCTACTGGGGCGTCGGCATATTCTCCGTCGTCATCATCTTTGGCGCGTTCTTGATTCCAGGCGACCGCCCAGACAAGCACGATTTGCCTTGGCACATCGAGCACCCCACAGCCGATTCCGTTCGTGTCTTTGGGCTGACTATTGGTAGTTCAACGCCTGCAGAAGCGGAGTTGCGATTCAAGGAAAAGGCAGAACCCAGTCTGTTCAAGTCCCCCGAAGGGGTCATGAGCGCCGAGGTGTTCTTCGAGCAGATCAATCTGGCTGGCTTACGTTCCCGCGTCGTGTTGACTGTGGACATCCCCGAACCGGAGATGAAAGAGATGTATGCGCGTGGTTTGCGTATGGCAGGTACAGGCAGTGGCAAGAAGATCACGCTGACGCCAGAGGATGTAGCCCATCTGCGCAGCCTGCCTATCAGCAGCATGACCTACATGCCAGGCGTGCGCGTCGAAGAACCGCTGTTCCTAAAACGTTTTGGCAAGCCTGCGCAGATCGTCAAAGAGACCAAGACGGGCGCCATCCATTGGCTCTATCCTCAGAACGGGCTGGATCTAACGTTGGGGGGTGGGGAAAAACCGGTATTGCAGTACGTGTCACCGAACAAGTTCGACGCGCTCGTAAAGCCGTTGTTAGCCAATGGCGAGTTGCTCACTCAGTAGTCTTTTTGTCCGCATCTGAACGCTTCGGAGTCGGATGCGGCATCATATCTTCATCGTCATCCATTAGGATGCGATTGCCGTTCCCTTCCATATCCTCATACTGGCCTTTCTTGACAGAAAAGATCAGGACGACCACGAGGATGACGCCAAAGAACATCATGCCGGGAATCAAGCTGTAGATCACTTCCATTGTTTCATCTCACTTTCGAATTTGTATTGGCATCGTCTTTGAACAAAGTGCGGATGCGTGCCGCATTACCGATCACGATCAGGGAGCTGATAGGCATGGTGATCGCTGCCGCCAACGGTGTCACTTTGGCCATCATAGCTAAGGGCACCATGATGATGTTATAGACGAATGATAGTCCGATGTTCTGCTTGATGGTGCGCAAAGTTCGGCGCGACAACTGAGTGGCTTGTAGCACCTTATTGAGTTCGTTGTGCATCAGCACGATGTCGGCGCTTTCCACAGAGACATCCGTACCAGAACCCAGGGCGATTCCCACATTCGCACGGATCAATGCAGGTGCATCGTTCACCCCATCACCCACCATCGCCACGATCGCTCCGTCCAGCTGTAGCTGTTGAATGACTCTATCCTTGTCTTGCGGCAACACCTCAGCGATGACTTCCATGCCACCCAATTGGCGCGCGATCGCCTCGGCCACTGGACGACGGTCGCCACTCAATAAGGTCATCTTGATACCGCTGGCGCGCAACTCATCCACCAATTGCTGGGCATCGCCGCGCAAGCGGTCTGCCAACGCGATGATCGCGACATGCTTGTCGCGGTGAGCCACGAAGACACAACTCATCGCCTCAGCCTCTAAGTCATGCGCTTG
>JAVBYP010000047.1 GCA_030823965.1 Sideroxydans sp. | reverse complement strand
TGTGAATTGGCTGATCGAACAAGGCGTGCCGTTCTCTAAGGACGATAGTGGGAGCAGTGATTATCACCTGACCCGTGAGGGCGGACACAGCCACCGCCGCATCATCCATGCTGCAGATGCGACTGGTAAGGCCGTACAGCAGACCCTCTCAGAAAAGGTGCTAGCTCATCCCAACGTCACTGTCTTGGAACACCACATCGCAGTCGACCTCATCACTGGAAAGAAGATCGGCCTAGTTGAACAACGCTGCCTAGGTGCTTACGTACTCGATTCCTCCTCGGGAGATGTACGCACCATCTCAGCAGACAACACAGTTTTAGCGACAGGCGGTGCCGGCAAAGTCTATCTGTACACGACCAACCCGGATACCGCCACGGGCGATGGCATCGCCATGGGTTGGCGTGCTGGGTGCCGCGTATCCAATATGGAATTCATGCAGTTCCATCCGACCTGCCTCTACCACCCTCATGCAAAATCTTTCTTGATCAGTGAGGCAGTGCGTGGCGAAGGTGGCTTGTTGAAACTGCCTGATGGGACGCGATTCATGCCATGGCATGATGAACGCGCTGAACTCGCCCCGCGCGACATCGTGGCACGTGCGATCGACTATGAGATGAAAAAGCGCGGTATCGATTGCGTCTACTTGGATATCTCACACCAACCAGAACCCTTTTTGCGAGAACATTTTCCGACCATCTACACACGTTGCTTAGATCTTGGGATCGATATTTCCAAACAACCCATCCCTGTCGTTCCAGCCATGCATTTCACTTGTGGCGGACTCATGGTCGATCTTGCTGCACGCACCGATATACCGAGTCTCTACGCTATCGGCGAAACGGCCAGCACAGGTTTGCACGGTGCCAATCGTCTCGCCAGCAATTCTTTGCTTGAATGTTTGGTTTTTTCAGATGCGGCGGCGCAAGACATCTTAGGAAAATCAATTAAAGTAGCTCCTGCGCTACCCGCTTGGGATGAGAGCCGCGTCACAGACGCAGATGAGTTAGTGGTCATCTCACACAACTGGGATGAATTGCGTCGATTCATGTGGGACTACGTTGGCATCGTTCGCACTACGAAACGACTGCAACGTGCCCAGCATCGAATCCGGCTATTACACGAAGAGATCAACGAGTATTACCGCAACTTTCACGTGACCTCAGATCTACTTGAGCTACGCAACTTGGTTCAAACAGCAGACTTGGTCGTCCAAAGCGCTCAGACTAGGCACGAAAGCAGAGGACTGCATTTCAGCAAAGACTATCCGCTGACACTCAGCGAAGCTAAACCGACGATACTGGACCCTGACGCTTAACACCCCACCTCAGCAAGACTCTCAAACGACGGAAACTGTCTGTATCTGTACAGTCCCCGAATAACACCAGACCTCGACGCCCGCCGCTTCCCAAGCGAACATTGACCAAGACAACGAATGGCAAGATGACACCCCCTGCCGCCAGCTTGCCTGCGTGATGACGTCCATCGCGCAATATCAGCGAAATATTGCCTTCTGCCTCAAGACGAAATGCGACACAGGAATTCGCTAAACTCAACCTAGCATCTCTGAAGAAAATGAATGCACTTGCTGCCAATATGAAAAAACTGAGTGCCGAGTACACGGTCATTCCCAATGGCAATATATACGTCACACCCAGTGTCAAAAGACAAGCGATGAAAATAACAAAAGAGAGGTACCGCGAGGGACGTAGCTTGTAATGTCTTTGCAAACTTGCACTCATGGGTGCGAGTGCTATTTAGAACACGATGGTAGAGATCAATCCGATCACAACGAGCGCTATGATCGCCAACAAGATATAGCCTCCCCCATTCGAGGGGGCGGCTGATTGACTATAGGAGCGCGAGACGGATGAGCTCTTCAAGCCAACATCTGGACGAGGAACAGGGGCCGCACGGTTGATATCTTCGATGCTGGGACGCTCCATACGGAAAGTCTTAGACAACTCTTCAACATCTTCTTCACTTGCCGTCATAGCAGCTAGACGCATGGTTGCCTCCATCGAATCGAATGAGGTGGACAATCCCAAAGCCGACACTTGATTTGAATCCTCACCCGCTTCACTCGACAAAGATCCTGAAACATCAGGATTAATCGAACCTGATTTTTGCGGGGTAGAGTCAATCGCCGAAGAAGAAGTAGAACGCGGCAACGCATCACGACAGGCACGCAGATCATTCGCCAGATCACGTGCATTCTGATATCGGGAATCCACGTCCTTCGCCAGCGCCTTAGCGACGATGAAATTAAGCATCTCGGGAACATCTACATTCATCGTGCTGGGCGCAGCAGGCGAAGCATTCAGCGTCTGATACATGATCGCGTTGACATTCTCACCCATGAAGGGTGCTTGCCCTGTCAACATTTCGTACAACATCACACCCAACGAGAAGATATCGGAACGCTGATCGGTCAACTTACCCATCACTTGTTCCGGAGACATGTATTTGGGCGACCCCAAGACCATCCCCGTTTGAGTCCTAACGGCAGCCGAAGCCATCCGAGCGATACCAAAATCCGTGATCTTCACATGACCATCGCGGATCACCATTACATTGGATGGCTTGATGTCGCGATGGACTATCTCGTGCTCATGCGCATAAGACAAACCCAATGCAACTTGCGAAATGATATCTATCACCTGCGCTATCGGGAGGATGCGATTGTCATTCAAGATATCGCGTAGCTCGCGACCATGCAGATATTCCATCGCGATATAGGCGATATCATCCGTACGTCCAACGTCGTAGATAGTCACGATATTGGGATGGCTCAGTCGCCCTGCAGCTTTTGCCTCTTGGTAGAAACGTGCCTCGTACTCTTCACGCTCTTCCTGCGCCAAACTTAGATTGATCGTCTTGATCGCTACCTCTCGATCAATGAGTGGATCCTTAGCCTTATAGACGACACCCATCGCCCCTTGGCCAAGCTCACTGATGATTTGATAACGTCCAAGCTCTTTAATCATATCCCCACTATCACTCTAACTACTTATCGAACTTATCTTTGACATTCTTGAATACAGGCCCCCAGATCGGATGACCAGCCTCTGCTGCCGAGAGATTGAATTCAGGATTGATCTCTAGGATGTTCTTAAAGTATTCCTTGCAACTCTTCTCGCGTGAAGAGATACAACTTATGAATGCCATATATTTGTTCGCACGAATCTTCTGCGCACGGCTTGCCGACTTCGTCGCAAGAACAGCCTCGAGAGAATTCATTGCAGTCACGTAATTCCCCTCTTCATACTCCTTGACAGCGATCTCAAGCTTTTGCTCGACCTGATCCTTGCCAAACAATCTTATCCCGCCACCACCATCGTCGCAGGTACTGACCACATTGCAGCCAGAAAATAACAGTGTGCTCAAGCCCACTAACAACCAACGTGACATCACGCTCTCCTATTCAATACTTATTTGAAGCTATGTTTTATTTTTATTTTCTCACCTGGCTTAGCTTTGATGACTTCTTTGTATACCGGAAAACTAGAATTCCTGATCTCCATTTTGTGTGTGCCTGCCACCACTTGTAATTCCAACAATGGCGGGCTGACACCTTGCAGTTTTCCATCTAGATATATCTCACCCCAGGGCAAGATAGCCAAACTCACGACCGCTGGGCCGCCTGTCGTCTCCACCAAAGTGCGAACACGGGAACTCTGCTTGACTCCTTGAACTTTCTTATCAGCCTCAGGAACGACTGGTTGAGACGGTGCAACAACAGCAGAAGCTGGATTCACACCAGACTGAGATTCCACTACCTGCTTAGCTTCTGGCACGACTGGACGGTGAGCTAATTTATATATTCCCAACGCCATCGAGAGCGCAAGCACGGTGGACACACCAACCACCGTTGCCTTCTGTACTGTCGATGCTTTCCTAAAGGCATCGATACCACGCTGCTCCCAAACAGCCACATTATGAATGAACTCTTCCCAATATATCTTCACTGTAGCGACCGCTTTATGCCAACCTGTCGCATGTTCGATCTCATCCTTCAAAGCGATACTGCGCTGGGTCGAGGTGAAATCGCCCGGATAACCTATGGCATACACTTCATGTTCGCGCACATGCTTGTCGGTACGTGAACCTTGGTAATGGAACATGCCAGCATATTCTTGCGACAAACGTGACACTGCGTCGTAGTAGGAGCGAGAGACGAGGATCTGCCCGGGGTCGGCGAAACCCATCACGCGCTGAGCGACGTTGATGCCATCCCCAACGATGTTAGGCTGTCCGTTGATATCTTTGACCAAACGTACCGGCCCCAGATTGACCCCCATGCGCACGAGCAAGGTCGGCTCCATGCGAACCCCTTCACCCAACAAGCTGCTGCGCATACTCAATGCAGCTTGCAGTGCATCTTCGATATCGCCCAGAAAACTGATCGCCGCACCATCTCCAGTATCCAAGATGATGCGATCATTGACGGGTACATCACGAATGGCGATAGAAAGGAAGGCGTTGAAGCGCTCCTTCAATGAAATCTGACCCGCGACAGATTTCTTGGAGTATTCGACGATATCCAAGAAGAAGACGCTGCAAATGATGGTCTTGTTGTTACGTTGTTCCATTTACCCTGTCCGGCACATCCAACTAGAGTGGATAAACCACATAAGAATCCTTTTTAACCCCTCGAATTCTAACGATTGTCTGGCTTTCTCGCTAGTTCATTTTTCCTTGGTCGCACACGAGAAAGTTTCTTGGCGCGCTCATTTT
>JAVBYP010000193.1 GCA_030823965.1 Sideroxydans sp. | reverse complement strand
CCAAGTCGCGCGAGTTGGCGATGCAGTCCAGAATGGTGATGCCCGAACTGTACATCATGGCGAAGGTATTGGCGAAGCGCGCCAAAATGATCTTGCGCAAGATGGGGCCTGTCGGCCAGATGTTCAGCTTTAGATTGTCAACGTGGTACTGCAATTTGGGGTTAGAGACCAGTGCTGCCTTATAAGCACCGAAGATCAAGGGTGGTGCAAGCAGGATCACATACCAAAAATTAACGAAGAAATTGGAGGTGGCAAGCAACATGCGCGTCTGGATAGGGAGTTCCCCGCCCATGCCTTTGATGAAGCCTACCAGTTGCGGCACCAGATAGATCATCAGGAAGAAAGTGATGGCCAGTACGATGGTGCCGACGAACAGCGGATAGATCAACATGTTCTTGGTCTGCGAAGCCATCTCGTCCTGCCATTTAAGTGACTCAGTCAGATGCTCGAACACCTCAACCAAGCGTCCGCTATCTTCTCCGGCTTTAGTCAGATTGATGGTGATCTTGTCGAAAGCATTGGGGTTCTCTGCCATCGCCTGAGAGAGCTTCTTGCCGTTCTCGATGGATTCCACCATGCTCGCGATGATCTCGCGGAATTTTGCCTCTTCCATCGTGTCACGCAGATCGCCCAAACATTCCAACAATGGCACGCCCGCACGGCTGAGTTGGCCTAGGTTAAAGAAGAAGGTGATGAGGTCGATACGTTTGACTTTGCTGGCACCGAACGAAGCGCTGCTCTCTTCTTCTTTGCCGCTGATGAGGTCGAGGCCGCCCCGTTTCAGGCGCATCTCTAAGTCGATCAGATTGGCTGCATCCTGCATGCCTTTGACGGACTTGCCGTTGCCATCGATCGCCTTGTAGGAATAGAGTGCCATGAGCGTCTGTTAGCGGCGATCGGTCAGATCGACTACGCGCGATACTTCAGCCACAGAAGTCGCGCCTTGCAATATTCGACGTATACCGTCTTGTGCCAGCGGGCGGAATCCAGCCTCCAATGCCGCATGTTTGATGTCGCGGATACTGGCGCGGCGTGCCACCAGATCGTCGATCTCCGAGTCCATCTTGAGGATCTCCATGATCGCTTGGCGTCCCGTGTAGCCTTGATGGCGGCAATGTTCGCAACCCGCAGCGCGATACAGCGTCACTTCTTCGTTGTGGACCAGGCCGAGCAACTTGCGCTCCACCGTATCGGGTTGGTAAGGATATTTGCAATGCTTGCACAGGATACGGATCAGACGTTGCGCCACGATGCCGATGATGTTGCCTGCCAAGATGTCGGGCAGGATGCCGATATCGAGCAAGCGCGGGATGGCGCCGACGGCTGAGTTGGTGTGTAGCGTCGAATAGACTTGGTGGCCTGTCATCGCAGCGCGGAACGCCATCTCGGCGGTCGGATGGTCGCGAATCTCACCCACGAGGATGATGTCCGGGTCTTGCCGCATCAAGGAGCGTATACCACTGGCGAAGTCGAGCTTCGCAGCTTCGTTCACTGAGCTTTGACGTATCAGTGGGATAGGGTATTCCACCGGGTCTTCCAACGTCATGATGTTCACCGATTCGGTGTTCACATGGTTCAGCACGGAATACAGTGTGGTCGTCTTACCGCTACCGGTCGGGCCTGTCACCAGCACGATGCCTTCAGGCTTGGAGATGATGGAAAGCAGGGTGGATAACGCCGCATCATCCAAGCCGATCTGATTGACCGGCACGATGCCTTTTTGGCGATCTAGGATACGCAGTACCAGATTCTCGCCGTAGGAGGTCGGGTGCGAAGCGACACGAAAGTCGATAGGGCGGCCAGACAGTCGCAACGATATACGCCCATCTTGCGGTGCTCGCGTCTCTGCGATGTTCATGCCACTCATCACCTTCATGCGCACGACCATCGCCGGCCAGAAGCTCTTGTGCAAGCTACGCACTTGGCGCAACACGCCATCCACACGATAGCGGATGCGTAGGAAGCTGTTCTCTGGTTCGAAGTGGATGTCGGAGGCGTTCTGTTGTACCGCTTCAGTGAGCAACGCGTCGATCAGTCGTACGACCGGCTGACTGAATTCGTTGACGCCCTGCTGAAGGCCTTGGTGTTCGAGTTCGCCTGGCTCTATCTCATGTAAGATGCCATCGATGGAGAGTTCGAATCCATAGTACTGATCGATAGCGCGCAGGATGTCCGATTCGCTGGCGAGGAGGGTGATGAGTCGATACTCGTCACGTAGCAATGCGCGCACTTGGTCGAGCGCGATGATGTTGTCGGGATCTGCGATGGCCAGCGTGAGATGCTTGTTGGCGAGATCGACTGACAAAGGCACTAAGAGATAGCGACGCGCCACCTCTTTGGGGATCATCGAGACAGCGGCAGAGTCGACCACCACGCTGGCAAGATCGACGCTTTCTTGGCCTAGGTTCTCAGAGAGTACGTCACGGATGGTCGCTTCAGACAAGAATCCCAATCGCACCAATAAGCGCCCAAGAGGCTGTGGGGATTTTGTTTGCTCCTGTGTGGCGATGCGCAACTGGTCTTCGCTGATGACGCCTTTAGCGATGAGCAATTGTCCGATAGGCTGCTGGATCTGTTGTTGCGGGACTGCCATCGTCGTCCTTAGTTAGAGGGGCTCAGTTCATTCAGGCGCCGTTGCGCTTGGGCATGATCGAATCCGGCATTGCTAGCAGGGTCGAGTTGCAGTGCTTGTTGGTAATACTGTGCTGCCAATTTGCTTTGCCCAAGATGGTCGAGACTCACTGCCAAGTTATAAGTGAATTGGGCGTTGGAGGGTTCCAGCATACGTGCGTTGAAATACGCTTGCTGCGCATCACCCCAGCGCGATTGGTCGGCATATACATTGCCCAGCGCGTAATTCAATGCGGCGGAGCGAGGCTGTTCCGTCAGCATCTGCTTCAATTGGCTCTCGGTATCTACACCACTACCGGCGCTGTAAGCCGTCATCGCGCCAAGCGCGACAGGGTCGCGCGGATCGAGCAGTAGCACTTGGCGATAGTAGTGTTGTGCTGCCTGATCTTGCCCCTGCTGTTGGGCGATAGCGCCGAGGCCGAGCAATGCATCGCGGTTGCGACCATCCTGCTTCAGCACTTCCTTGTAGCCTTGCGAGGCGGTCGCATAGTCGCCACGCTGATAAGACTGATAAGCATCTTGCAACGCCGGTGTGATCGTATCTGTCGCTTGTTGGCGTTCGATGGACATGCCGGCAGGTGCTTTAGGTTTGGTTGGCTTGGCTGTGCTTTTTGCGCGAGGCTTTGCAATGGTGTAATTCAGTGCTGCGGGTTTTTCTACCGTAGGTGCTGTTGCGACAGGGGGTGTCTCTGTAACGGGTGGTTGAGGAGTAGCGACCGCGGGCGGTAGATTCTCTACCAATGCCGGAGGTGCGGGTGCAGTGATCGGCGTTGGTACAGGTGGTGTTGGAGGGCGTTCTGCAACACGCTGGACTGGTGGATTCAACTCTCGCCAAACGTAATAGCCATAGATGCTACCGATGATGGAGCAGATGATGAATGTCGTGGGCACGAGCCCCAACTTCCATCGAAATTTGGGTGCTTCTTTTTTCTTCTTGGCGGCGAACAAAGTCTGACCTGCGGCGCGAGAAGCTGAGGTGTTGCCTGCATCCGGTGTCGGCGTGCTACGCGATGTGGCGGGCGCAACCTCTTCCAAAGACATACCTGACAATCCCGTGCTTTGGGACTTGTCTCCTGATTTCTTCATCGCGTCGAGGAGTAGGCTCATCTTTGTGCTTTCTCATCTTCTGACTTCAGAAAGTCATTGTTTGGCAGGTTATTACGGTAATCGCTGTAATCGCCTTCGAGGCTTGCGTCTTTGATGACGATCGGGCGAAGGAAGATCACTAGCTCTGTTTTTGTCTTTGTTTCATTCCGATTCTTGAAGATACTGCCTGCGACTGGAATATCGTCAAGCAATGGGATCCCATCATTGAGATTATTCAGCTCATCTTGCATGAGCCCGCCCAAAACCGCAATTTGACCGCTACTGACGCGAATGATCGACTCCATCTCGCGCGTTCGGATCTCTGGCACCCTATTCACCACAGCTCCCAGAGATGGATTAGGGTCGCTCACATATCCGATGATGCGGGTGATGGTTGGACGCACATTGATGGTCACATAATCAGTATCGTTGATTTCTGGTGTGACGTTCATGGTGAAGCCAACAGAGACGGGAACCGGTGTGGTCGAATACGTCGCTGGCGTGATGGTTGTACCAGTGGTCGAACCTGGGGTGACCGTAATGGTGAAATACACTCTGTTATCAACCACTTTTAGGGTGGCCGTTTGATTGTTCATCACACTAAGTTTTGGGCTGGAGAGGACTTTTACATCACCGAAGGAATCCAGAAGCTGGACGCTGGCAGCGAGATTGCCAAGTTTGCTTGTTGGATTTGCGTAATCAAGTAGGAACATCTTCCCGGTGTTAGCAGAAGCAAGCCCCGCAGTTCCGGCTTGAGATATGTTAAATCCTTTGGCGCCGGTGCGAAGGCTGGACCAATCGACACCTTGTTGGTAATTGCTGTTAAGGCTCACTTCAGCGATGGTCGCCTCGATCATCACCTGACGACGTGCAGTCGTCATTACTTTGTCGATGAATTCTTGGATCTTCTTATGTTGGCGTCCAGTTGCACGTACCAACAATACGCCTGTTTCTTTATTGGCATTGATGTTCACAGCAGGGACATATGCAGACGTCTGTGCTGCGGAAGTAGATTGAGAAGCGGCAC
>JAVBYP010000009.1 GCA_030823965.1 Sideroxydans sp. | reverse complement strand
AATTCCCACAGTGGGAGTCCACGTGCTGGTGGTTTGGTGTGCAGCTATTTGATAAGAAAATCATTTGGGTTCTTCCCATCGAGCCATCGTGGTGCACGGCCACGACCGCTCCAAGCATTTCCAGAGACAGGGTCTCGATATTTGGGAGCTGCTTTAGTGCGTACGTCCTTTGTTGCTTTGGAAAAGACTTCATTGGCCATCAAATCAAACTCAGCAATGAGTTCACGAACTTTCGCAATTGCAGTTTGACGCTCGCTTTTGCGAAGTTCTTTGATCTTTTGTTCGATTTCTTCTTTTTGTGCAATGAGCTCAGCGATATTAGCCATAAGAACATACCTCCGTTAAATGGACCGCGTTAATATATTAGCGGCGATAGGCTAATCATAAACTATCCGGTAATTGTGGCGATTGTGATCTCGGAATGAGTTCAGTGTCTATGGCCGGTGATGATTCATTACCAGTCATGAATCCATCAGGATGCCAATGGCAGTTGTGGCCGATAACCCGCCAGTCCCTTCCTCGGCGTATGCAGCCCAGCCAATCAAAATCGAAACCGCAGCCCCATGCGGTAAAATGCGCGCCCTTTTCAATAGGCACTCGCAATGACGATCTCAGAATCCCAACTCATTACCATGCTCGAACTGCAGGATGGGATGAATAGCAAGGTCAACCCGGAATGGGTGGCGGCAAACAACAATTGGCATCGTGCCATCCAAGTCGAAGGTGTCGAAGCGATCGAGCATCACGGTTGGAAGTGGTGGAAGAAGCAGGATTGCGACTTGGCGCAGTTGCGCATGGAGTTGGTCGACATCTGGCACTTCATGCTTTCCGCATCCATTCAAGCCAAGTTCGGCAATATCGCTCTCGCCAAGATGGAGATGATGGCGGAGTTGAATCTGCGCCAGAAGTCGGTTCAGTTCGATAACCAATATTACGTGCTCACTCAATTGAGTTTGTTGGACAAGCTCGATCTATTGGTCGGTTTGGCAGCGGCCAAGCGAGCGAGTCTGGCGCTGTTCGAATCGCTGTTGCATGACTGCGATATGGAGTGGAACGATCTCTTCAAGCAGTATGTCGGCAAGAACGTGCTCAATGTGTTCCGCCAAGATCACGGCTATAAGGCGGGGACGTATATCAAGGTGTGGGATGGGCGCGAGGACAACGAACACCTGGTCGAAGTGCTGGAGATCGTGGACTTGGAATCGCCGGATGTCCGCGATGAACTCTACAGCTCGCTCAAAGCGCGCTACCTGATCGTTCTAGAAGGGAAGTAGCACCATCATGCCGAATCAAGAACTAGAACAAATGGAAGTCGAGCCAGCGCTGTCTGATCGGGAGATGGATGAGCTGGATAACTTCCTCATGTCTGATGCCACGACCAATGAGGTGATGCTGTTGGATTGCCTTGATGGCTATCTCACCGCTGTCGCATCTGGCCCTGTAAGGCTAGAGCAAAGTGATTGGCTGCCTAGAGTGTGGGGGCCAACAGAGAGTGATGCGCCTGCTTTTGAATCCAAGGCACAAGAAGAAATGATCATCGGGCTGATGACTCGCCACCTGAACGCCATCGTTTGGAATCTGCAACAAGAGGATGAACCTTTCGAGCCTGTGTTTGACTTGAACGTCTATCAGGATGACGAGCGTGAATACGTAGATGGCGAGATGTGGGCGCATGGATACATGACCGCTATCCAGCTGAATCGAAAAAGTTGGAGCGCCTTGCTTGAATCAAAGCACGGTGTGGATATGCTGCGACCGATCTATTTGCTTGGCTCAGAAGCAGTGACGGAAGAGGAAGAGCAGCTGGTACAAACGCCAGCCCAGCGTGAGGAATTGTCTAAAACGATCCCTGCGAGTGTGGGTTGGATCTACAAGTTTTGGGCACCGCAACGACGTGCGGAAGATATCCGCGTCAGCGGCAGATCCTCAGAGGCTGTGAGTCCCAAGATAAGCCGCAACGCTCCCTGCATCTGTGGCAGCGGCAGGAAGTATAAAAAGTGCTGCGGAGCAACTGCTGAGTAGAACCTGACAGGCAGAACACTTCGTGGTCGCACAACCAGTGTCGTGAGGTGTGCGCCTTAACGTGTCGACTAGCGAAGTACGTCGGCTTTCTTGACCAACTCAAGTGCCGATTTCACATCCATCCGCTGAAAAATCGCAGCGCGATGTGTCTTGATGGTATTGACCGAGACTTTCAGTGTGTCGCCGATCTCGCGGTTGGACTTGCCAGCCACCACCAACCAGAAGACTTGGCGTTGCGCAGGCGAGAGCGATTCGAATCGGCCTCGGACTTCAAGTTTCTTCCCTTGCAATTCAGCGCGAGTGCTTAATGACGACTTAAGTTTTGTGGGGCGGTTCGGAAAGACATATTTGTCCAGCATCGTGACCAGTTCAGCATCAAAATCGACTTTGGTCTCATCGAACTTTCCGAGATGGACTAGTCGAGTATCGAACAACCTGCAGTGATCACCCAGCCAATCACCGACTGTCCGTGTCATTTGCGCACTGACATCGCGCGGGCTCTCGTCGACGATGTGTGTCGAGAACTTCTTCAACTGTTTCGCGATCCCCTCATGGGCCGACTTGTGTGCTTTCACATGTTCTTGGCAAATCGGCGTATTGGGCAATAACTCCATCATCTTCTCTTCATAGGCTGAATGCCCAGCGAGAAAAGCCGCCAATTCATTTGCGATCGATGCGAGTGAGGAATCGCAATGCATTCGTTTGAATTCATTGCATCCATCACAAGTAGCAGCTGGATTGTTCTTCGCTTCAGAGCAGAAAGTCGCCAGTCGGGCTACAGCACTGTCGAGCAGTTCATGTTGCTGATCTATTTCTGCGTGGCCAGTGAGATTGAGTGCCATCTTATCCAAGGGTGAAACTGGGTTGGTGCTAAGGAACTTCTAAGTAACTGCATTGTAAGCCTAATCATTCTGACGGGCATCACCCCGCGGGGTGATGACGAAGGGGAGACTTACTTCTAGAGTGAAGTGGCGAAGTGAGGCACAAACAAATATTTCGGTAGCAAATTGTTTGGTGTGTCTTGGCACTACCAGTGCTCGATCATCAATCCAATATCGTTGGCAATGTCACTAGCACGGATCTGCTCAAGTATCTGAACGAGCAGTATTGATATGCCGCTGGATTCGAAGGCTGTTTTTTCCAAGCCAAGGTCACACCAAACACGTAGACAGGTGATCAAGATTCTCATGGAGTGCAACAAAGAAGGGGGAATGCATGCAGCTACACGGGCTCAGATCGGCAAACGATGAACATATCCCAAGGATCTCAAGAGTGCGGGATATCGAACACCAATTACAACTCGGCGAATTGGACAGTCACCGGACGTTGTCAGAGAAGCTGTCCTATATCCATAACATCGTCTGCCGGAACCTACCTCATGTTGATCGTATCTCTATCGCTAAATATGAAAAAATCACAGATACCCTAAGTACTTATGTGGGGAGTTTGAAGGATTCCAACCCTCTCACACTGTATTCGGTAAAGCTCAGCGAAGTCCCCTCTCTGCTCAAGTTGGTCAGAAACCATGAGACGCGTGTCATCAATGACATGGGGATATTCGCCAACAGCAAAAAGACCCACTCGAAACGCATCGTCGGCAAGGGTTATCTTTCGAGCTACACCATTCCACTGTTTCATGAAGGCCAGTTCATTGGCATGCTCTTCTTTAATTCTTACAAGCGCGATGCTTTCAATGACTCGAATCTGACGTATCTGGACATGATCGCCCATTTGTTGACGATCTTGATGGCTGCGGAATTGAATCAGGTCGCTATCCTTTATGGCGCCATGAGGACTGCCACCCAGTTCACCCACCATCGTGATCCAGAAACAGGCATGCACTTAGAGCGCATGGCACGCTATTCCCGTTTGATCGCTATGACATTGGGGCGTGCTCACTCTATCGATGATGAGTTCGTGGATAGGATATTCCGGCATGCGCCCTTGCACGATGTAGGAAAGATCACTATCCCAGATAGGATCCTCCTTAAGTCAGGAAAGTTGACCGATGAGGAATTCGAGGAGATGAAGACGCACACTACAAGAGGGCGCGAGATCATCGATGCGATGCTGCTCAACTTCAATATCAAGTGCGTCAAGGACATAGAAATGATACGCAATATCGTTGTCTACCATCACGAAAGCACAGACGGCAACGGCTATCCGGCGGGTTTGGTAGGCAAGGACATCCCACTTGAAGCTCGCATCGTCGCGGTTGCAGACGTGTTTGACGCACTTACCTCTGCGCGTCCGTACAAGGCAGCATGGAGCAACGATGATGCAGTCACTGAGCTTAAACGATTGTGCCATTTCAAGCTGGATGCAGACTGTGTCGCAGCCTTGTTAGATTCGAAGGACGAGATCCTGAGGATCCAATCAGGTTTTGCAGACTGAGGATGATCCTGTTGTATAGTTAAAGTCAGTGAAGATTTTCGACAACAAGTTTTGATACCCAAAGTAAAAAGGCTCACATCACTGTGAGCCTTTTTACTTTGGTGAACTACCCCTTTACTTCACGAACCCCTGTTGCTTCAGGATGTCGATGATCTCAGGGATGACACCCGGATCGTCGATGGTGGAGGGCACTTGGTACTCTTGGCCGTTGACGATCTTGTTCAGTGTCTTGCGCAAGGTCTTGCCTGAACGCGTCTTGGGCAGTCGTTTCAAGATGACGGTGTCTTTGTAGCAGGTGATGGCGCCGATGGCTTCGCGTACGCGGGCGACCAGTTCCTTTT
>JAVBYP010000145.1 GCA_030823965.1 Sideroxydans sp. | reverse complement strand
GCCATGATCGGCAACAACACTGACAGAGCGATCGCCAATTTTTTATATGGACTGCGAGGTGTCTCTACTTCTGCGACTTCCCTCACCTCTTCTAATACGCGGCTCTGTAGCTCGCTCTTACCTTGCTCGTGCAGATCAGCCGAGAGCAGGCCATTCTTCAGATCAACATCCATCTCGTTGATCTGGTCGCGCAATATCTCAAGGTTGGCCGCATCACGCGCGACGGCGTTGCTTCTTACCGTTCCGCGCCACAGTGGGATGGCGACAAAAAGGATAGCGATGAGCGAGAGCACCGCACAAGTGATCCAGAATAAAGTCATTTATTTTCTTCTTTCAGTAGATTGGCTGCGTGCGCTTGTGCTTCGGATGTCAAGGTGACCTCTTTTTGGACGACCGCGCTACGTTTGCGCAACTGGAAGAACAGCACCACGATACCGAGGAACAGGAAAACGAAAGGGGCTGCCCACAAAGGCATGGTCTCTTTATCGACAGGTGGGTCGAACAGCACTGATTTCCCGAAACGTTCTACCAACATGTCCAATATCTCTTGGTCACTAGCGCCTGCTTTCATCTTGTCGCGCATGATCTGGCGCACGTCGTTCGACCAATCAGAGTGCGAACTGGAGACTGCCTCACTCTGGCACACCAGGCAGCGTACTTTCTCAGCCAGGTCGATCATGCGTCTTTCCATGACCGGGTCTTCAGCCAAGTCCTTTGCCTCGCCTGCGTAAACGAAGGTAGGCAATACCAACAACAATGCGATCAAGAAGTTCTTCATTTTTTGTTTAGCTCCGCAACGAGAGGCAAGATACGGTCACGCAGATTCTGCGGTGTCACCGCGCCGATGATCTTGTCGCGGATGACGCCCTGTTTATCAATGACGTAGGTCTCTGGAACGCCATACACGCCGTAGTCGAAACCCACTTTGCCATCCGCATCAAAAATGGTCAGTGCATAAGGATCGCCCGATTTGCGCAACACAGCCAAACCATCTTCTCGCTTGTCTTTGTAATTCAGTCCCAATACAGGAACGATATTTTTGGTTGATAGATCCATCAACACAGGATGTTCGTCCTTACATGCGCCACACCATGAAGCCCACACGTTCAACAGCCAGACCTGTCCCTTCATGTCTTCCGTGGTGAACTGCTTCTTCGTGTCATACAACAGTGGCAAGCTAAAGGTAGGTGCAGGCTTGTCGATCAACGGTGATGGAACTTCCCTTGGATCACGTCCGAGACCGATGTACAAGAACACCGACAATACGACGAACACCACGAATGGCAATATGAAACGCATCATGCTGTTGCCTCCTTCACCGATTTACCCTTGATACGATAACGACGATCCGTGATAGCCAAGATGCCCCCCAATGCCATCAAGAAGCAGCCTGCCCATATCCAATCGACGAAAGGTTTGATGTAAACACGCACCGCCCACGCTTCGCTGTCGGGGATAGGCTCACCCAAGGAGACATACAGGTCACGCAATATGCCTGTTTGAATGGCTGCTTCAGTCATCGGCATGCCGGAAGCGTTGTATTGGCGCTTCTCAGGATTCAACTCGGTCACGAACTTGCCTTCCTTGCTCACGCTGACACGCCCTTGTGCGGCGACGTAGTTAGCGCCCTGCACCTCGGTCACACCATCGAAACGGAACTCGTAACCACCCGCCTGCACGGTGTCACCCACATTCATAAGCACATCGCGCTCTGTCTCATATCCCTTCACCATGGTCACACCGATGATGAAAACGGCGATACCGAGGTGAGCGAGCTGCATGCCGTAGTAACTACGTGTCGGTGTCTTAAAGCGATGCATCAACGTGCCTTCATTACCCATGCGACGACGCAGATCGAGTGCGCCCGTGATGATGAGCCAAGCAGCCAACAACAGTCCCAAAGAGATCATGGATGTCCACTTGCCCAACACCAGCGGCAATAACAATGCGATGGCGATGCTTGCACCCAGTGCCCAACGGATACGTTGCCAGATATCAGGCAGGCTCGCTTGCTTCCAGCGCGCGATCGGGCCCAAGCCCATCATCATCACCATCGGGATCATCAAAGGTACGAACACCGCATTGAAGTAAGGTGCGCCGACGGATAACTTGCCGTAACCCAACGCATCCATGAACAAGGGATACAAGGTACCCAAGAACACGGAGGCTGCTGCCACGGACAGCAACACGTTGTTAGTGAGCAGCATGGTCTCGCGCGAGACCAGTTCGAACTTGCCCCCCAAGCCGATCTTTGGCGCACGCCATGCGAACAGTAGTAGCGACGCGCCGATGACGATGACCAAGAACGACAAGATGAAGACACCACGTTTGGGATCGGTAGCGAAAGCATGTACCGATGTCAGCACACCGGAACGTACCAAGAAAGTACCCAACAATGACAATGAGAATGCGGAGATAGCCAACAACATCGTCCAGCTCTTGAAGGCACCGCGCTTCTCAGTCACTGCGAGCGAGTGGATCAATGCTGTGCCAACCAACCAAGGCATGAAAGAGGCATTCTCGACCGGATCCCAGAACCACCATCCGCCCCAACCCAATTCGTAATACGCCCACCAGCTACCCAAAGCGATACCGATGGTCATGAACACCCAAGCGACCGTGGTCCACGGACGCGACCAACGCGCCCAAGTGGAATCCAGTTTGCCGCCCAACAGGGCAGACAAGGCGAAAGCGAACGCGACGGAGAATCCGACATAGCCCATGTACAACATCGGTGGATGGATAACCAATCCCGGGTCTTGCAACAAGGGATTCAAATCACGTCCATCCATCGCTGCGGGGAACAAGCGATCGAACGGATTGGATGTGAACAACATGAACAGTAGGAAACCGACAGAGATCAAGCCCATCACACCGATCACGCGCGCCACCATCTCTTGCGGCAGATGCTTGCTGAACATTGCTACCGCGATCGTCCATAGGGTCAAGATGAATGCCCACAACAACAGCGATCCTTCATGACCACCCCATACGGCGGCAACACGATAGGCGATCGGCAATTGCGAGTTGGAATGCTGCGCGACATACATCACGGAGAAGTCATTCACGATGAAGGAATAGGTCAGGCAAGCTATCGCGATACCAACGAAGAAGAACTGGCCGAACGCCAAGGTACGTGCAGTGTCCATCCAAACCGCATTGCCACGTGCTGCACCGGCGATGGGGAGCACGCCTTGAACGAGCGCGATGAACAATGCAACGACGAGCGTGAAATTACCGATCTCTGGAATCATTCTGGTGCTTTCAAAAATTATTTTGCGACTGGATATTCTGCGGATGAAGCACTACCGGATGACGCTTTGGCGGCCTCTGCTTTGTTGATTGCATCGATCGCTTCGGGCGGCATGTAGTTCTCGTCGTGCTTGGCCAAGACCTCTTCCGCACGGAACACACCATCTGCCTCGATCTTGCCTAGAGCGACCACCCCTTTGCCTTCTTTGAACAGATCAGGGAGGATGCCTTTATAGACGACGGGCATCTTCTGGCCAGTATCGGTGATGTTGAAATGGACGGTCAAACCATCGGTCTGACGTTTGACACTACCCTCCTCGACCAGACCACCGATGCGGAAGTTGCGGCCTTGCGGTGCTTCTTTGTTGAACACCTGCGTCGGCGTGAAATACAGACTCACGTTGTTCTTCAGTGCGAACAGCACCAATCCGACTGCGGCAGCGACCAAGGTCACGCCCAACACGATCCAAGTCAATCTCTTCTGTCTAGGTGTCATTACGCTTCTCCACTTTCATTCAACAATCTCAACTGACGCAATGCCAGTGTCCTGCGATGTCTCACCATCAGTATCTCAACGATGAACACGAGCAGCGCGACGCCATACGAACCCCACACGTAGAAGCCATACCCATTCATGGCAAAGAATTCAGACCAGTTCATTGTTTTGTCTCCGCTAATTCTTTGACCCACTGCGTGTTGGACTCACGCTCCAAGATGATGCTGCGCACCCGCGCCAAAACGACAGCGATGACATACAGCCAACAGGCAACCAAGACAGTGAACATGGACTGCTGCATCGCAACATGCATGCTGGTGCCGCTGAATTTGATAGACGAACCTTGATGCAAGGTGTTCCACCACTGCACCGAGTAATAGATGATGGGCACGTTCACCGAACCCACGATAGCCAACAAGGCACTGGCACGGTCTGCACGGCGAGGGTCTTCGATAGACGCTTGCAAAGCGATGAAGCCTAGGTACAAGAACAACAAGATCAACTCAGAAGTCAGACGCGCATCCCACACCCACCAAGCGCCCCACATCGGCTTTCCCCACAGCGCACCTGTCCACAATGAGATGAACGCGAACAATGCTCCAGTTGGCGCGAGGGCAGAAGCCATCATGGAAGACAAGCGTGTCTTGAAGATCAACCCCAATGCAGCGTATCCCGCCATGATGAGGTAGATGAACATAGAAAGGATGGATGCCGGCACATGGATGAACATGATGCGGTAAGCCTCGCTCTGCACTGCATCGGTCGGCGCCACGAAGAAGCCGATGTACAGACCGAGCGCGAACAGGATCGCCGCAGGCCAAGCAAAGAAGGGAATGAGTTTTCCTGCCAATCCGTAGAAGGTGGTGGGAGCCGAATATTTAAACCAGTTGATCGCCAATCTCATCACTCCATCGAAATACGCAACGCTTGCGCTGCAACAAAAGGGGTAAACACTAAAGCAAATAACAAGAACGCGCCCAACAATGACAAGTTGGAAACGGCATCCATGCCGCTATTCACTGCTTCAA
>JAVBYP010000146.1 GCA_030823965.1 Sideroxydans sp. | reverse complement strand
AAGCCGTAACCGGAGATCATCGCCACGACCGCATAAGCGCCTTTTACGCGACGATGTACGCCAGCGATGGCAGCGAAGATCTTTTGTGGGTCGAGCTTGTATCCAGTGGCATTGGCTTGCAGTTCATGCGCCAACACATTGAGCAGCACTTCAGAATCCGAACCGGTATTGATGTGACGCAAGTCTTGCTGATACATGACTTTGCGCAGCTCGTCGGTGTTGGTCAGATTGCCGTTGTGACCGAGCACGATACCGAACGGGGAGTTCACATAGAACGGTTGTGCCTCGTTGTGATCGACCGAGGAACCTGCTGTCGGATAACGCACATGTGCGATGCCGGCATTGCCTTTGAGCGCACGCATGTTGCGAGTGCGGAACACGTCGCGCACCAGACCGTTACCCTTGTGCAGATTGAATGTCCTGCCTTCCAAGGTGGCAATACCCGCTGCGTCCTGCCCGCGATGTTGTAACACTTGCAAACCGTCATACAGCAACTGGTTCACCGGTGTATTTGAGATCACTCCAAGAATGCCGCACATATTTTGTTCCCGTTCTTAGTGAGATTATTCTGACTAATTCTTCAGTGCGCCTTCAGGCACATAGCTCTTCGCATAGAGGGCCGCATCCATCAATGGCTCACTCGACCACGCATCCTTCCACCACGATTCTTTTGGCAAGTCCGTCAGTCCGCCCAACCAGACCAAGGCCAACACCACCAAGACACCGCGCAACATACCGAACATCGCACCGAATTTTCCGTCCATACCCGCCAGTCCCGCGAATTTGGCCAACTTGGCCATGAGCCACGCCGAGATGGAAGCCAAGATCAAAGTCACGATGAACAAGGCAGCAAAGGCCACCGACGCACGCAAACTTTCTGAGCCGACCGCATCGGGAATGAAAGGGATCAATTGTGCCGAGAACGACACCGCCACCACATACGCCACACCCCACCCGATCAGTGAGAACAACTCATACATGAAACCACGCCACCAGCCTAGTAAGGCCGAAAGCAAGATGACGACGACGACAGCGATATCGAAACCCGTCATCTTCTATTCCAGATTGACCACGTTGGGATGCAAGCCGATCTTTTCCAACTTCAGCTTGATCTTGTCTGCCGCTTCACGCGTGGGATAACTGCCAACACGAACACGCACCATGTTGCCCACCTTCTCGGTGTAGACATGGAATCCTTCTTTGCTCAATTTGGCGTTCATCTGCTTGGCAGTATCCGCATTGGAATACGCACCGACCTGCACCGCCCAGCCTGTCTTGGGCGTAGGTTTAGCGGCTGGTTTAGCTTCGACTTTGGGTTTTGTTTCCACTTTAGGTTTCGCATCGACCTTGGGCTTGTCTTCTACTTTAACCGCTGGCACGACAGGCTCAGCGCTGACTGCAGAAGTAGCGATAGGCGCAACAACCGGCTCGACTACTGGAGCAGGACTGACAGCGGAGACAGCAACGGGTGCAGTGACTGGCTGAGCAAGCAAGGGAGGGACTGTGTCTTTATCGGGGATGCGCAACTCGATGTCATTGGCTGTGGTCGGCGAGGGTTCGTCATCGAACACCATCGGCAAGAAGACCACGATGGCAAGCACCAGCGCCACCGCACCGATCAGACGGCGACGCGCCTGACGCTTCAGGTTGGATTCTTCTTCTGTAGATATCTTTTTTGCCATTGCGAATAAATCGGGAATCTCAGCGGGTACGCATGCCTCGTACCTGCATCACTTCCGCCACCGTATAGAATGATCCGAAGGCGGCGATTCTATCATTTTCGCCTGCGCGTTTGCTGGCCTCATCAAGCGCATTTTCAATGGACTCACAGCACACAAGCTCTCCCTGCAACTGCGCCTCTTTGAGCACTTCAATGAGTTCTTGTGCAGTCGCACCACGCGGTGCATCGATACCAGCGACCAACCACACATCGACCTGCGCATCCAACGCCTGCACCACCCCTGCCATGTCTTTGTCCTTGAGCATGGCAAACACGGCAAAGGTCTTGGCGGGAGGCAGATTGGCGAGATTCTGTGCCAGCGAACGGGCGGCATGCGGGTTATGCGCCACATCGAGGATGAGTTGTGGCTTTCCCGGCACGAACTGGAAACGTCCCGTCAACTCGACCTCGCTCAGGCCACGCCTCACTGCTGCCATGCTTGCAGGCAGTTTGCCTTTAAGCGCATCCATCACAGCCAATGCAGCGCTAGCATTGTTTAATTGGAACGCTCCACGTAAGGCGGGATGAGGCAAGGCACTGCGCGCACCTACCTTGCTACGGTAGTCCCATTGCCCCTGATGGGCAGTAAAACCGAACTCACTACCAATACACCACAGCTCCGCACCGATATCGGCCGCATGCGCGCGTAAAGCCTGCGGCACATCGCTGTCAGCACATATCCCCACACGCCCTTGACGGAAGATGCCTGCTTTCTCAAAAGCGATCTTCTCGCGTGTATCACCCAAATAATCCACGTGATCGATATCTACGCTGGTCACAACAGAGACATCCGCATCGAACACGTTCACTGCATCCAGCCTGCCGCCCAGCCCGACTTCTAGGATGGCGACATCGACTTTTTGCTCTATGAACATTTGTATCGCAGCAAGCGTACCAAATTCAAAATAGGTGAGTGGAATTTCACCGCGTGTTTTTTCGATCTTCTTGAACGCAGTGCATAGCTCCGCATCATTCGCTTGATGTTTGCTGACACGCACCCGTTCGTTATAGCTCAGTAGATGCGGCGAGGTATAGCAGCCAACCCTGTATCCAGCTGCATGCAGAATAGCTTCCAGCATCGCGCACACCGAACCTTTGCCGTTGGTGCCGCCGACGATGATGATGGGGAAATTGGGTTGGAGATCCAGCCGCTGTTTGACTTGCGCCACGCGCTCCAGACCGAGCGCGATGGTTTTTGGGTGCAGGGATTCGAGGTGGGTAAGCCAGTCGGCTAAGGAAGTTGGCATTTCGTCTTTGACTACAAAACAATGGGCAGGAAAATCCTGCCCATTGCCAAACTGATAATTACGCTGCTTCTAACTTCGTCACCGCATCCTGCTTAGTCAGCAGGGTGATGAGTGTCGCCAGTTGATCGCGCATCTCACGACGATCGACGATCATGTCGATGGCACCGTGTTCCAGCAGGAATTCGGCACGTTGGAAACCATCTGGCAAGGTCTCGCGAACAGTCTGCTGGATGACGCGCGCACCCGCGAAGCCGATCAAGGCGCCAGGTTCGGCGATGTTCACATCGCCCAAGAAGGCGAAGCTGGCGGAGACGCCGCCCATGGTGGGGTCAGTCAACACGGAGATGAAGGGCAGCTTGGCTTCGCTCAACTGAGTGAGCGCGGCGCTGGTCTTAGCCATCTGCATCAAGGACAGCAGACCTTCTTGCATACGCGCACCGCCGCTGGCGGAGAAACAAATGAAGGGGCATTTCTGTTCGAGTGCGACCTGCACACCGCGCACGAAACGTTCACCCACCACTGAGCCCATCGAGCCGCCCATGAAGGTGAATTCAAATGCTGCTGCAACAACAGGCACGGCATGGATGCTGCCCTGCAACACGATCAAAGCATCATCTTCGCTGGTACTCTTTTTGGCAGCGATCAGGCGGTCGCTATATTTCTTCTGATCTTTGAACTTCAGAGTGTCGATAGGCAACACTTCGGAGCCGATCTCGAACTGACCTTCGCTATCCAGCAGCCAATCCAGACGGGTACGCGCAGTGATGCGGTGATGATGGTTGCACTTTGGGCAGACGCTGTGGTTCTTCTCCAGATCGGAGTGATACAACACGGCTTGGCAGGACGGGCATTTGTGCCACAGACCTTCCGGTACGTTCTTCTTCGAATCTTCGCTCTCGCGGCGTTTGATCTTCGGTGGCAATAGTTTTTGGAACCAACCCATGATGTGCTCTCCTCTTATTGATCGATTGCCTGACGCAATTCTCGCACCAACTTACTGACATTGGCGACGACATTCTGCTCAGTTGAATTCTCTATTTCTTGCACGATGCGGCTACCCACCACCACGCCGTCACACAGCTTAGCGACAGCCTTCGCAGTGGCTGCATCGCGGATACCGAAGCCGACGCCGATCGGCAGCTTGATGTGTTTGCGCAATTGCGGCAATTTGTCTTCGATGGCAGACAGGTCGATGCTGCCAGAGCCGGTCACGCCTTTCAGCGAGACGTAATACACATAACCACGCGCCAGTTTGGCGACCTGCTGGATACGCGCTTCATTCGTCGTGGGTGCCAACAGGAAGATAGGCGCGATGTTGTGACGCTGCAGATGCTCGAACGCATCGTGGCTTTCTTCGGGCGGAAAATCCACGGTCAACACACCGTCCACGCCGACTTCGGCACAACGTTGTGCGAACACCTCCCAGCCCATCGCCTCGATAGGATTTCCGTAGCCCATCAACACTACTGGCGTGGTCGTATCTTGCTTGCGGAACTCTGCCACCATGCCCAACACGCCACGTAATGACATGCCGTTCTTGAGTGCACGCTCTGAAGCACGTTGGATGACGGGGCCATCTGCCATTGGATCGGAGAACGGCACGCCTAACTCCAGCACATCCGCTCCTGCTCCCACCAAGCCATGCATCAACGGCACAGTAAGTGGTTGCGATGGATCGCCTGCGGTGATGAAGGGGATGAGCGCTTTGCACTGTTGTTCTTTCAGCTTTGCAAAAGTCGTGTCGATGCGGCTCATAGCGTGATTCCCTTGATGCGCGCAACAGTGTTCATGTCTTTGTCGCCACGACCGGAGAGGTTCACCAGCAAGACTTTGTCTTTCGCCATGGTCGGTGCGATCTTGATGGC
>JAVBYP010000075.1 GCA_030823965.1 Sideroxydans sp. | reverse complement strand
CGACTGATCATATGCCAACAGCCGGGTGCGAGGAGATGTGATGAACGCTATTGCCAGCCATACCAGAACCTTCGTTGCTGCCGTCATATTCGCGCTGGTGGGGGTGTCCGCTTTCATGTTCGCGCCCAGCCGCGAGATCGCTGTCGTACTCAACCTATTGCTGCTGACGGTGTTTCTGTTCGCCTTCGAGGTGGTCGGAGTTGATGTGGCGGCGATCAGCATCATGGTGTTGCTGGGACTGATCAGTCACTTCAGTGGTCTGATCGGCCTGCCGCAGCCGCTGGTCGAAGGTAGGGAATTGTTCCGCGGATTCTCCGGCAATGCGGTGATCTCCATCATCGCCGTGATGATCGTCGGTGCGGGGCTGGATAAGACCGGTTTGATGAACAAAGTCGCCGGTTTCATCCTGCGCGTGGCAGGCAAGACCGAGGCTCGCGTCATCCCTGCGGTTTCCAGTACCGTGGGTTTCATCTCCAGCTTCATGCAGAACGTCGGCGCGGCGGCATTGTTCCTGCCGGTGGTCGGTCGCGTGTCGGCGCGTACCGGTTTGCCGATGTCGCGCCTGCTGATGCCCATGGGTTTCTGCGCCATCCTCGGCGGCACCATCACCATGGTCGGTTCCAGCCCGCTGATCCTGCTCAACGACCTGATGCTCGCCTCCAACAAGGGCTTGGCGCCCGAGCAGCAGATGCAGACCTGGTCGTTGTTCTCAGTCACCCCGATCGGGCTGGCGTTGCTGTCCACGGGTATCGCCTACTTTGTGCTGGCAGGGCGGTTTGTCCTGCCGGGCGGCGACAAGGCGAGGGTGACCAGCGGGGCCAATGCGATGGATTATTTTCAGCAACTGTACGGCTTGGACTACGCGGCGTTCGAAGTGGTGGTACCCGCAGGCAGTCCGTTGGTCGGCCGCATCATCAACGATATCGAGCAACCGAACCGCTTGCGTGTCATCGCCATCATGCGCGGAA
Organism: Sideroxydans sp.; assembly: GCA_030823965.1. GTDB lineage: Bacteria > Pseudomonadota > Gammaproteobacteria > Burkholderiales > Gallionellaceae > Sideroxyarcus. The sequence goes on along the minus strand of JAVBYP010000075.1, from coordinate 3,885 downwards.
GCGACGACTTGCGCATCGGTCCGGCGCGCGATATCGAGATCGTGGCGGGCAGTGTGCTGGGTATCCTCGGTGCGCCGGAGCGCTTGCGAGAATTCTCAGCGGCCAACGGTCTGCAGTTACGCGAGGAACTGGAGACGTTCGCCGAACAGTTGTCTGCGGCGAAGTCCGGCATCGCCGAGCTGGTCATCCCGCCCCGTTCCGAGCTGATTGGCCAAAGTGCGCGTGATCTGTGGTTGCGCAAGAAATACGGTGTCTCGTTGATGGCATTGCATCGCGGCAGCAAAACGATGCGCGAAGGCGACGGGGTGCGCGACATGCCGTTCCAGTCGGGGGATGCGCTGGTGGTCCACACCAGCTGGGACACACTGGCCCATCTGGAGAAGGACAAGAACTTCGTCGTCGTTACCACGGAATTCCCCCATGAAGAGTTGCGTCCGCATAAGGTGAAGGCGGCGTTGGGCAGCTTCTTACTGGCACTGGTGCTGATCATGTTCACCAATATCACGCTCTCCGTCGCGCTGATGACGGGCGCCATCGGCATGATCCTGTTGCGCGTGCTCAGCATTGATGAAGCGTATCGGGCGGTGAGTTGGAAGTCGGTTTTCCTGCTAGCCAGCCTGATCCCGCTCGGCCTCGCGGTAGAGACCAGCGGCACGGCCAGATGGATCGCCGAGCAGACACTGTCCGTGTTGGGGGGCACACCGATCTGGGTGATCCAGTTGGCGATCGTCATCCTAGCTACTTTCTTCACGCTGGTGATGTCGAATGTGGGCGCGACCGTACTGCTGGTGCCGCTGGCTGTGAACATCGCCATCGGCGCAGGGGCTGACCCGGCAGTGTTCGCGCTGACGGTGGCGCTAGCCACCTCGAACTCCTTCTTCCTGCCGACCCATCAGGTTAATGCACTGTTGATGGGGCCGGGCGGTTACCGTGTGGTCGATTACATGCGTGCGGGCGGGGTGATGACGATACTTTTCATCGTCGTGCTGATGGTTATGTTGAATCTGGTTTTCTGATTGGTGCAGGGCTAACGACCATTCTTTAAGCTGACCTCACGGTGCAGCCGCGCGTGGCCATCCTCTGTCGCCACGCCCACGATGCGCAACTCGACGTCAATCTGCCGTTGAACGAAAACGTCATCGCTATCCATTACGACGGTTCGCACTACTATGCCAATGAGCCGTTCTTCGAGGACTCAATTCTAGAAACTGTATCCAAGCAGGCGTAGGCGAAATAATTTCTACTCTCTTCCGGTAGTATCAACTAGCTTTATGCATCAGGAAATGAAGTGATTCATCCTCTATGGAGCGGTCACCAGTTTGGGAAGTCAGCACGAGTCTAAGAGTGGCAATCGCATCATCGAATGAGAAGAATTCACTTAAAAAATCTACCAACTCCGTGTTGGCGTAAATAGATTCTCTGCACTGCAATGTCTTGTTTCAAAATACCTTATCCCCCTTCTGAATAAGCATTCGCTGATAAATAACCCTAAGGTGTAGTATGGATTACCCGTCATGGCTATGGACGTGGTTTTATAAGTGCTCAAATATGCGTCGTCTTTTTGCGCAACTTATCAAAATGTAATGTTGTAAGCGAAGGTAAGCATGAGCGATCAGATGAACATCATCTGATCGAAACGGGGCGGCAGGGTGTAAGCAATTTAACCTTAACGAGGGAGATAAAAATGATTAAGAAGTACTTGTTAATTATCACTTGTGCTCTTGGATTGGCTTTACCAGCGATCCATGCACAGGCGGAGGTGGATAAACATGCGCGCAATTTGGCAGGATCATGTGCTGCCTGCCATGGCACCAACGGACATAGTAAGAGTGGCATGCCGACATTGGCAGGATTGGATAGGACGTACTTTGTGACGGCATTGAAAGAGTTCAAGTCAGGAGCTCGACCAGCAACGGTGATGCAACACCATGCCAAGGGATATACGGATGCGGAGTTCGAGTTGTTGGCCGATTTTTTTGCATCGCAAAAAGTTGGCAAGAAACACTAGTCACCAGAGCCATAACCAATTCGAGGGAGTGAGACATGTCAATTAATCGTCGTGATTTTTTAAAGATGACCGTAGCGGGTATCGCCGTTGGTGCTTTTCCTGGCATCGCGGTCGCGGGAAGCGAATTGCTGAAGAAAAAAGGCCAGCGTGTTGTGATCGTTGGTGGGGGATTCGGTGGGGCGACCGCAGCAAAATATATTAGAGATTGGAGTCACAATAAAGTCGAAGTGGTGCTGATCGAGCGCAACGCGATGTTCATCTCCTGCCCAATGAGTAATACCGTGTTGGGCGGTTCACGCAAGATAAATGATCTGACCCGTAGCTATGATTCCTTGAAGAAGAAACACGGAGTCAAGTTGATACAAGGCGAAGTCACTGCCATCGACCCTGAAAAACAGACCGTGATGTTGTCCAAAGGACACTTGAGTTATGACCGACTCATCGTTGCTCCCGGCGTCGATTTCATGTTTGATCAGATCGGCGGTTTGGATGCCAAGATCGCAGATGAGAAGATCCATCATGCTTGGAAAGCGGGCGCACAAACCGTTAAGTTGCGTAAGCAGTTGGAAGCAATGCCCGACGGCGGTGTCTTTGCGATTGGTATCCCCAAAGGACCTTATCGTTGCCCCCCTGGACCGTATGAGCGTGCCTGCCAGGTCGCGCATTATATGAAGCAGAACAAACCGAAATCCAAAGTGCTGATCTTGGATGCCAATCCAGACATCACGTCTAAGAAGGGATTGTTCATGGCAGCATGGAATGAACTTTATCCCGGCATGGTGGAATATCGCCCCAACGCGGCAGTATTGAGCGTAGATGCCGGTGGCATGGTGGCCAAGACCGAGTTCGATGACGTCAAAGCAGATGTCCTAAACATCATCCCTCCGATGAAGGCCGGCGCAGTAGCTTCGATGGCGGGTGTGGTAGGAGCGGATGGTCGTTGGTGTGCAGTCGACTTCATCACGTATGAATCAAAAGTGCATAAGAACATCCACGTCATCGGCGATGCCGTTGCAGCCGCACTGCCCAAATCGGGGCATATGGCGACTTCGCAAGCAAAGATATGCGCTGCCGCAGTCATCGAGATGTTGCAAGGCAAACAGCCTGAACAAGATCCAGCTATCGTCAACACCTGCTACAGCATGGTGAGTGATACCGATGCGGTGCACGTAGCTAACGTGTTCCGTTTCAACGTCGAGAAACAATCGATGGTCTCTGCTGACGGTGGCGGTGTATCGGGCAAGCGCTCTGCTGAAGAAGGAGCGTTCGCCAACTTCTGGTTGGATAACATCCTTGATGATGTCTTGGGTTGATCGGGTCGGATCATTGACCGGTTCTTATGTGTCGTGTTGCCATATCGGTTGAATACAAAAGGATCCATTGTGTTGCAGGGTTCTAGTATCGGTTCGATACGCAAAGAAGACTATGGTGATCGCCATTGCCAGGAAGCATTGACTCGGCTAGGGCGATTCCACCTGTCTTGTGAGAATCATAGCTTGATGACCAATGGCGTATCGATCAGCATGCGCCCAATGGAATTTCGGCTTCTACATTTTTTGATGACCCATCCGGATCAAGTACATCCGCGCAAACGCCTGCTGAAAGAGATATGGGGCGATCGCGTGGTTGTAGGGATTCGCACGGTAGATGTGCACATTCGGCGTTTGCGGGTGATCTTGGCGCCGTTTGGAGTAGACACGTTGTTGCGCACTATCCATTGCCGAGGTTACTTGTTCTCGCAAACAGCTTCAATCGATTGATGTTCAGTTGATACGTGCTGCAGTGCAATGAATGAAGTAACTCCAAAGAGTTAAGCAGATTGCCCGTCGTGGTTATGGACGCGAACTTGCCGCACGTTCTTAATGGCACATCCGCGA
>JAVBYP010000048.1 GCA_030823965.1 Sideroxydans sp. | reverse complement strand
TCATCAACGTCAACATGGAAGACGATGCGATCCGTGGTTTGACGGTCATCAAGGATGGGGCGGTCACTTGGCCTGCTCCGCCGCCGAAACTACCCGCCGCTGCGACTAAACCTGCGGCAGCTAAACCAGCAGTTGCTCCTGCCGCGCATGGTCACGGCGCTGGTGGCGCGCCTGCATCGGTGGGGAAGACCGTTGCGATATTCGGTGTCGCCGCATTGCTGTTCTTGCTCGTCGGCGCTTATGCACCCGCTGCGTTCCTTGGGCACTTCACTGTGTTCGTGCTGGCGTGTTTCGTAGGTTACATGGTGGTGTGGAACGTCACTCCTGCGCTGCATACACCCTTGATGAGTGTCACCAATGCGATCAGCAGCATCATCGCCATCGGTGCCCTGGTGCAGATCGCACCTCCGCTGGCGTTCGGGCTTGATCGTCCAGATGCATGGATCCGCTGGTTGGCCGTGGTCGGTATCGCGCTTACTGCGGTCAATATGTTCGGCGGATTCGCCGTTACTCGTCGCATGTTGTCGATGTTCCGCAAATAAGGATAAATGAATATGTCTGAAAGCTTGGCAACTGTTTCGTATATTGGCGCGATCATTCTCTTCATTCTCAGCTTGGGCGGATTGTCCAATCCTGAGTCCTCACGCCGAGGTAATCTCTACGGCATGATCGGTATGACCATCGCGGTGTTGGCGACGGTGTTCGGTCCTCGCGTGTCGATGGCTGGCATCCCTTGGATCATCGGTGCAATGGTGGTGGGCGGCAGCATAGGTCTATATGCAGCGCGCAAAGTGCAGATGACGCAGATGCCTGAACTGGTGGCGATGATGCACAGTCTGGTCGGCCTCGCGGCGTGTCTGGTCGGTTTCGCCAATTACATCGATCCGATGGCGACAATGAACCTGTCCGGTGCTGAAAAAGCGATTCACGAGATCGAGGTCTACCTTGGCATATTGATCGGTGCCGTGACTTTCTCAGGCTCTCTCATTGCATTCGGCAAGCTGGCTGGCAAGATCGGTGGCAAGCCGATGTTGTTGCCGGGGCGTCATTTCTTGAATCTGATCGGCCTGTTGGTCGTGATCGTGTTCGGCTGGCAATTCCTGCACGCTGAAACCATCAGCGCGGGTATGTTCGCGCTGACCGTGATGACGGTGATCGCACTGTTGTTCGGTATGCACATGGTGCTGGCCATCGGCGGTGCCGATATGCCGGTGGTTGTGTCCATGTTGAACAGTTATTCCGGTTGGGCGGCAGCAGCGACTGGCTTCATGTTGAACAACGATCTGTTGATCGTCACGGGTGCGCTGGTGGGCTCCAGCGGTGCGATCCTTTCCTACATCATGTGTCGCGCAATGAACCGTAATTTCTTTAGCGTCATTGCAGGTGGATTTGGCACTGGCGGCGGCAAACCCGCCAAGAAAGCGGACGGTGATGCGCAACCAGCAGGCGAAGTCGTTTCTATCAATGCGGTCGAAACTGCAGAACTGTTGCGTGAAGCCAAGAGCGTGATCATCGTGCCGGGATACGGTATGGCCGTGGCACAGGCTCAACATACGGTCTTTGAGATCACACAGGTGTTGCGCGAGAAAGGTGTCAACGTACGCTTCGGTATCCATCCCGTCGCAGGTCGTATGCCGGGTCACATGAACGTGTTGTTGGCTGAAGCTAAAGTGCCTTACGACATCGTGATGGAGATGGACGAGATCAATGCCGATTTCCCTGATACCGATGTCGCCATCGTGATCGGTGCGAACGACATCGTGAACCCAGCTGCACAGGAAGTGCCAGATAGCCCTATCGCGGGCATGCCGGTGCTGGAAGTGTGGAAAGCCAAGACCTCCATCATGATGAAACGCAGCATGGCGACTGGTTATGCTGGGGTAGACAATCCGCTGTTCTACAAAGAGAACAACCGTATGTTGTTCGGTGATGCAAAGAAGATGCTGGATGAAGTTCTAACTGCGCTGAAAGCGTAGATGAGCTTGATGTAAGTCAGATAAGAGCCGCGCAAGCGGCTCTTTCTATTTGGAAGATACGTTGAATGAACGCATCACCAACCATGCTCCGAGCAAACTTTCGATCAGATACAGGATGCTCGATATCCCGTGCCACATCTTGAATTGCCCAGCGAAGGTGCTCTGCATCACATCTAAAGGCAGTACCTGCGATTTCATGTCTGCCATCAAAGGCTGGATGTAGAACTGCGACACCAGCGTGATAAGCAACATCACGATGACTAGCCAAGCTGAAACATCGCGCGATACTTGTTTTCCCACTTCCAGCCAACGATGGAGCAAGAGATAGAGTCCGCATAGGATGCCGATATATCCCAATGTCTCGAACATCTTGCCTGCGAGCATCCCAGCAAGTTGCCTGTCTGGTTGTGAATAGAACAGGGTAGGGACGGCTAGGTAGCCGATTACCCACAGGCCGCCGACCCATAAGGTGAGTGCGAGTGAGGAGAGGTGATTAGGCAGATTTTTCATAAGGAGAACGCAAGAATCGATACCGTGTGGATTGTCCTTGGCTTGTCGCGCAGAGGCAATGCTTTCCCGTTACAATCTCAGACCGTTATGAAGACCATCACCTTTCCAGACAGCCCCTACCTTCTGCACCTACCGTTCGAACCGGCAGGCGATCAGCCTACGGCCATCGCGCAACTGGTCGAAGGTATCAATGACGGGCTAGCGTATCAGACCCTGCTCGGTGTGACCGGCTCTGGCAAGACGTTCACCATGGCGAACGTCATCGCACGTACGGGACGACCAGCCATCCTGATGGCGCCGAACAAGACGTTGGCGGCGCAGTTGTACTCCGAGATGCGGGAGTTCTTCCCCGAGAACGCGGTCGAATACTTCGTCTCTTACTACGATTACTACCAACCCGAAGCCTACGTGCCGTCGCGCGATGTTTACATCGAGAAAGACTCCAGCATCAACGAGCAGATCGAGCAGATGCGCTTGTCTGCTACCAAATCCATGCTGGAGCGCCAGGACTGCATCATCGTCGCCACCGTCTCGGCCATCTACGGTATCGGTGATCCCGTGGATTACCACGGCATGATCTTGCACCTGCGCCAGAACGAGAAGATGGTGCAGCGCGACATCATCCAGCGTCTGGTGGCGATGCAATACGAGCGCAACGATGTGGATTTTGCGCGCGGTAACTTCCGTGTTCGTGGTGATGTCATCGATATCTTCCCTGCTGAAAGTAGCGAGAACGCGGTGCGTATCACCTTGTTCGATGATGAGGTAGAGTCCATCGCCTTGTTCGATCCTCTCACGGGACATATCCAGACGCGCGTGCCGCGCTACACCGTGTATCCCTCCAGCCATTACGTGACGCCGCGTGAGACGACCTTGCATGCCATCGAGACCATCAAGGTGGAATTGGCGGAGCGGATCGCCTTCTACATCAGCGAGAACAAATTGGTGGAAGCGCAGCGTATCGAACAACGTACGCGCCACGATTTAGAGATGCTGGCCGAGATCGGTTTCACCAAAGGCATCGAGAACTACTCGCGTCATCTATCTGGCCGCGGCCCGAACGAAGCGCCACCTACGCTGATGGATTACTTGCCACCGAATGCGCTGATGATCATCGACGAAAGTCACGTCACCATTCCGCAGATCGGCGGCATGTACAAAGGCGACAGGGCGCGTAAAGAGAATCTGGTCAACTACGGTTTCCGCCTGCCTTCAGCCTTGGACAATCGACCCTTACGTTTTGACGAATTCGAGAAGGTGATGCGCCAGACCGTCTTCGTGTCTGCCACGCCATCCACTTACGAGGCGGAGCATACGGGGCAGGTGGTGGAGCAGGTGGTGCGTCCGACCGGATTGATCGACCCGACTATCGATGTGCGTCCTGCTACCAATCAGGTGGACGATCTGATGTCTGAAGTGACGTTGCGTACCAACGTGGGCGAACGCGTACTGGTCACCACGCTGACCAAACGTATGGCGGAAGACCTCACCGAATATTTCTCCGAGCACGGCATCAAGGTGCGTTATCTGCACTCGGATATCGAGACCGTGGAGCGCGTGGAGATCATCCGCGACCTTCGTCTCGGTATGTTCGATGTGCTGGTGGGTATCAATCTATTGCGCGAAGGATTGGATATTCCCGAGGTGTCGCTGGTCGCGATCTTGGATGCAGACAAAGAAGGCTTTCTGCGTTCTGAACGTTCACTCATCCAGACGATCGGTCGCGCCGCGCGCCATTTGCATGGCACGGCCATCCTCTACGCCGACCGCATCACCGAGTCCATGCGTAAAGCCATCAGCGAGACCGATCGCCGCCGCGCCAAACAGATCGCACACAACGAAGCGAACGGCATCACGCCACAGTCCGTGGTCAAACGCATCAAGGACATCATCGACGGCGCCTACGATGTGGATGCTGAACGTAAGTCGTTGAAAGCAGCGCAGACCGAAGCGAAGTATCTGGCGATGAGCGAGAAGGAGGTCTCGAAAGAGATCACGCGCATCGAGAAAGAGATGCTGCAAGCCGCGAAGAATCTGGAGTTCGAGAAAGCTGCACAGCTGCGTGACCAGTTGAAGAAGCTACGCGAGAGCGTGTTCATTTCCCCTTTGTGAGTCAAGTATGCAAGTCAAAGTGCTATTCGTTTGCATGGGCAATATCTGTCGTTCACCCACTGCCGAGGCGGTGTTCCGCCATTATGTCGAGCAAGAAGGATTGTCTGAGGTCATTCATATCGATTCCGCAGGTACGCATGATTACCACATCGGTGACGCGCCTGACGGGCGTACGCAACGCGTCGCCTCGCAACGCGGCTATGACATGAGTGCATTGCGCGGTCGTCAGATCGGAGCAGTGGACTTCGCTCGTTTCGATTACGTATTGGCGATGGATGAGGCGAA